>JAEUJK010000106.1 GCA_016794735.1 Gemmatimonadota bacterium
TGGTGATACAGGGCGTACTCCGCCGCCCGGTCCCCGCGCCGGGCGCGGTCAACCAGGTGGTGTTCGCTGGGCTCGGATTCCGCCGATCGTGCGGTCGCGAGTGGCGACATGGGACTCACGGGCGTTGGACACCGGAGTCCCGGGCGGGGTTGGGGGGTCTTTCGGGAGGTGGGGCGCGGGGCGCCCCCACCTCAGCGCTTCTGGTGGACCAGCTCGCCGTTCACGTAGACCCGTTCCACCCACGACTTCATGGAGAGCGGCGGTCCGTCGAGGACGAGGACGTCGGCGTCCTTCCCGACCGTGAGTGAACCCAGGCGGGCATCGACGCCCAGGATCTCGGCGGGGGTCAAGGTGACCGCTCGCAGCACCTGGGCCTCGGTGAGTCCGTAGCCGGCGGCGATTCCGGCATCGAGGAGCAGCCACTTGGACGAGCCCGCGGGTGCCAACGAGCCGAAGGCCCGTGAGAAGGTCGCGATCGCCACCTTCACCCCGCCGTTGATGAGGCGCGCCGGGACGGATTCATCGATGGGCGGGTATTCGGCCTTGTCCGGGATTTCCTCGTTGCTCACGAACGGGTGCGAGACCTGCCCGATCACGACGGGGATCCGGCGCGACGCGAGGAGCGGGATTTCCGCCTTGGCGTTGGCGCCGCCATCGATGATGACGTCGATGTTGAACTCCTGCGCGAGCTGGGCGGCGTTGCGGATGTCCCCGGGGGTGTTGGCCTGGATGCGCGCCGGGATCTCGCGTCGCAGCAGCCTGCCTAACGCTTCCATGCCCAGGTCGCGTGGCAGCGACGGGTTGGCCGCCCGGTTGCGGTCGTATTCCTGGGCGCGCACCAGCGCCTGGCGCAGCATCGCCATCTCGGCCATGCGTGTGGCCGGGTCACGCTGCCGCGCACTCGCGGCCTTCTTGGGGGGCTCGCCGAGGGTGAAGTCCATGGCGGCCGGCTCGCGGACGGCGAGGGCCGCGAGGTTGTCGCCGGCCGTCTTCACGACCGCGCCCTGGCCCCCAACGAGTGCGGCGTCGGCGGTGGCGATGTACATCGTCGTCACGCCCCCGCTGAGCAGCTCGGTCATCCGCAGGGGGCCCGGCGTGCCGCTGCCGAAGTTGCCGAACGGGTTGAACGCCTCGAAGACGCGCAGCTGCGGGGTGACGGGATCGCTGGGTTCGTTGAGGTCCGACTGGCCGACGCCTAACGACGTCATGGCATCGACGAGGCCAGGGAGCACGTACTTCCCGCGCACGTCCACCACGAGGGCGTCCCGCGGCACGGCGAGGGTCGCCCCGCCGACCGCCGTGATCTTGCCACCCTGCAGGATGACGGTGCCGTTCGGGATGTCTGGGCCATCCACCGGGACCACCGTCCCTCCGCGCAGGACGAGCGGCCGTGCCTGGGCCAACGCGCTAAGAGCGGTCGCCGCGAGCAGCGCGCCCGCGATCCCTAGGGAGCGAGTGAGGCGAATCATCGGCGTTCCTCCGTGGCACGGTCGTACACGACCTGTCCATCACCCACGACCATCTCCACACGGGACTTCGGTTCGTACCATGGACCGTTCATGACCACGAAGTCGGCGTCCTTCCCCACCACGAT
>JAEUJK010000116.1 GCA_016794735.1 Gemmatimonadota bacterium
CGATCGCCGGGCTGGCCTTCAGCGGGCTCTACGTGCTGCGCGGCTTCGGGATCACGGCGTGGACCCACGCCTGGTACGACATCCTGATCGTGATGTTCGGGGGCGGGTAGCCTAACGCACCACGGTGATCGTGCGCGTGACGTCGCCGAGGGTGCGTTCGCCGGACTCGACGCGCACCCGGAGGTCGTAGGTGCCGGGCGCGAGCCCCGACAGGTCAATCGCCAGTGCGCGCGCGGCCACCGTGCCCGAGGTGGCGGGTTCCTCGACCCGTACATGGACGGGCGCGGCCGCATCGGCGAGGCGCAGGGTGCGGGCGAGCCGCGTGAGCCAGCGCGCCGAGCGTGGGTACACACTGATGACGTGGGTCAGCGAGTCGCGCGCGGCCGGCGCCGCGTACTCCCAGTACAGCCCGAGTGGTTCGGCGCGCCGCACACGAAGTCCGGGCAGCATGCGCGGGACGACGGCCTCGAGTGTCGCGTCGTCGCGGCGTGGGTCGCGGTAGAGCAGCAACCCCGGGACCTCCGGCGCCGGGAGCGCCAGTCGGTGCCGCGCAAACGCCCGGTGCAGGGAATCGACCCCTTCGATCGAGACCCATCGCACCGAACCCGGCACTGTGGTGAGCGTCGGGCTCGCGTTGATCGGCACCGATGACGCGACGCGCGCAGAGTCGAGCATGCCAAGGGACCAGCGCGCCGATCGCTCATCGAACGCCGTGTCGACCGGTGGCACCACGGCAGTGACCACGAGGAACGCATCCCCTCGTGGGAACCTCGCCACCTGTGCGTCCGCCGCGATCGCTGCGCCGGCGTACAGCGGCGCATAACGATTCTCCGCCTCCTGCGGACGCAGGTTCCACTGGGTATTGGCAATACGATCCGGCGCCGCGAGGCCGCTGTCGTCGGGGAAGAACTGGAACGCCGGGTGCGGCTCGTGCCCGATGACGTGCACCTCGCCGAGGTCCATCCCGGAGGCCGGACGGCGCGACCACCGCTCCGGCCAACCGTAACGCAACATCAGCTCGTACGAGTCCTCGCCCCAGGCCATGTGATATGGTGAACGGGAGACGCGTTCGAGTTCAGCCATCACGTGGCGCGCGAAGTGTTCCGAGCGCCGATCGTTGCCGGGCAGGCTCCACAGCGGGTCCGCGAGCGCCCATCGCTCCGCCGCCCACGCGTCGCGCACCGCGCACGACCAGCGTGAGAGGTCGCGCCCCCTGTTTGGGGAAAGCAGGACGCTGACGTCGGTCCACGCACACCGTCGTGTGGAGTCCATCGCGCCGAGCGCCGCGTCGAACAGCTGTTCGGCGGCCAGGTAGTCGCGCGCGGCGTGCAACGCAAAACCCTCCAGCGCCAGGCACCACCATTCCTCGGCGCGACACGAACGCGCGGCCTGGATCGCGCCGCTGTGGTTGCCAGCTTCCACCAGGTAACGCACCCACTGCCCCGCGACCCACCGATCACCAGGCACCTCGTTCGCAGCCGCGCGGAGTTGCGACAGGAGGCGCTCGCGGAGCGGGGCGATGCTTGCCGGCTCCTCCGGGCCGCGTGGCAACGACTCGTCGTGCCAGTAGCAGAACCGGCCGACGCGCACATCACACCGTCCACCAGCACCCCAGCCCACCGGGAGCCGCTGACGACGCTGCGTCTCGAACTCCACCTGCGCGCGCGAGGCGGCACGCACGACCGAAACCGAGTCGGCGACCTGCTGAAGCCGCTGCGTGGCCTCAGGTTGCAGCAGGAGGAAAGTGAGGAGCGTCAGCACAGGTTTGGGACCCCTGCACAGAGTACGACGTTCCGTTCGATCGAGCGAGAGCCTAGGTTGGGCGGAGGCCCCCACCACTCCCCGCCATGAGCGCCTCGCATCGCCCCGCGACGATCGCCGTCCGCGCCGGTCGCACCCCGGATCCGACTACCGGCGCGATCGCCGAGCCGATCACCCTCAGCACGACCTTCCTCCGCGAGCCGGATGGTTCGTTCCCGCACGGCTACATCTACTCGCGGGAAAAGGCGCCGAACCGTGCCGGGCTCGAGGTGGCGCTGGCCGCCCTGGACGGCGGGGTCGAGGCGGCGGCGTTTTCGTCGGGCCTCGCCGCGACGAGTGCGCTGCTGCAGGCGCTGCGTCCCGGGGACCACGTGTTGTGCCCGCGTGAGGTGTACTACGGCGTGAAGAAACTCCTTGCGCTCGTGTTCGGGCCGTGGGGGTTGGAGCACACCATCGTGGACACCACCAACCTCGATGCGGTGCGCGCCGCGGTACGACCCAACACGCGACTCATCTGGGCCGAGTCGCCCAGCAACCCGACGGTGTCGGTGAGCGACCTCGCGGCACTTGCCGAGATTGCACACGGCGCCGGCGCGTTGTTCGCGGTGGACAACACCTGGGGGACGCCGTTCGGGCAGCGGGTCCTCGAACTCGGGGCCGACGTCGCGATG
>JAEUJK010000140.1 GCA_016794735.1 Gemmatimonadota bacterium
ACCGTCGCCACGTTAGGCGCACTGGTCGACCAGGTGACCGCGAGCGTCCCGCAGTTCTGCTGGACGACCCCCACCGTGAGGTCGAGCGTTCGCCCAGCCTGGACCGACGCGGTCGCCGGGGCCACGCTCACCGACTGGACCACGCACGGCGCCGCCGGCGCCCCTCCGGAATCCCCTCCACCACACGCGAGGAGGACGACCACTGCCCCAACGGCCACCCGGCCCGAAACCACCCGCTGCTCGTTCACGTGTCTCTCCTCCGGCTCACGCACAGGATAGCGATGCGCCCCCATGGTGTCAGCTCCAACACAGCGGCGCTGTGACCCGACGACATTCGCTCCCTCGCCGAAGGACAACCGGAGCCGCATTCTTCCCGAGCCACACTCCTGGGCCCGCCATGTCCCTGCGCCGCATCGCGCTCGTCGTCCTCTGCCTCACTTCCAGCGCCCACGCGCAGGCGCCCGACACTGCGCCGTTTGCCTCGCTCGCGTGGCGCAACATCGGCCCGAATCGCGGTGGTCGCTCGATCGCGGTGGCGGGCTCGAGCGCGCGGCCCAGCGAGTACTACTTTGGCGCCACAGGTGGCGGCCTCTGGAAGACCACGGACGGGGGCATCTCGTGGGCGCCGGTCACCGACGGACAACTCGCCTCCTCGTCTGTTGGTGCCGTCGCCGTCGCCCCCTCGAACCCAGACGTCGTCTGGCTCGCGATGGGCGAGACCCAGCTGCGCGGCAATGTCATGCAGGGCGACGGCATGTATCGCTCCACCGATGGTGGCCGCACCTGGCGCCACGCGGGGCTCGCCAACGTGCCCGCCATCGGCCGCGTCCGTGTGGATCCCTCCGATCCGGATCGCGCATACGTCGCGGCACTCGGTGATCCGTTCGGGCCGAGTGATGCGCGCGGGATCTACCGGACCACCGACGGCGGGAAGAACTGGCGACTGGTGCTGCAGAACGGGCCGCGGGCCGGCGGCGTCGACCTGGTGATCGACCCCAACAACCCGCAGGTCCTGTTCGCCACCCTCTGGGAGGTGTACCGGGCGCCGTGGATCCTGTCGAGTGGGGGCCCGGGCTCCGGACTCTACAAGTCCACAGATGGTGGCGACACCTGGCAGGAGCTGACGCGCGCCCCCGGACTCCCGGATGGCGTGCGCGGCAAGATGACCGTGGCGGTGAGCGGGGCCGACAGCCGGCGCGTCTACGCGAACATCGAGGCCGTCGACGGCGGGCTCCATCGCTCGGACGACGGCGGGGCCACGTGGGTGCGCATCAACGCCCATCGCGACCTGTGGCAACGCGCCTTCTACTTCCTGCGCGTCGTGGCCGACCCTAAAGACCGCGAGACGGTCTATGTCCTGAGCTTCCAGTTGGAGCGCTCGCGGGACGGCGGCCGGAGCTTCACCCCCGTTCCCACGCCGCACGCCGACCACCACGACCTCTGGATCGACCCACGGGATCCGCAACGCATGGTGGAAGCCAACGACGGCGGCGCGGTCGTCACGACGAATGGCGGGCGCACCTGGACCTCACAGCGGTACCCCACCGCGCAGATCTACCGCGTCACAACCACCGACGAGCGCCCGTACCACGTGTGCGGCGCGCAGCAGGACAACACCACGGTGTGCGTGCCCAGTCGCGACGGCGGGCTCGCACCACCGGGCAGCGCCCCAGGCGACTGGTACTATGCCGTCGGCGGCGGTGAGAGCGCGGACATCGCCACCGTTCCCGGGAACCCGGACCGCTTCTACGCGGGCTCCACCAACACCCTCACCACGTTCGACCGCCGCCACGCGACCGAACGCGACGTGCAGCCATGGCCGCGCATCGTGATGGGGGAACCCGCATCGGCGATGCCGGAGCGCTGGAACTGGACCTATCCGCTTGCCACGACCGCGCGCGACCCGCGCGCGTTGTACGCCGGCTCGCAGCACCTGTGGAAGAGCCGCGACGAGGGACGCACGTGGCGCAAGATGAGCCCCGACCTCACGCGCGCCGACCCGGCGACGATGGGCAACTCCGGTGGGCCCATCGTGTTCGACCAGGACGGCCCGGAGGTCTTCGCGACGATCTTCACCATCGCCCCGTCC
>JAEUJK010000158.1 GCA_016794735.1 Gemmatimonadota bacterium
GCGCTACTTCTTTGGTGCCATCGCCTGCTTCATGGCGCGCCGGATCGACTCGATCGGCGCGTTGCCGTCGAGCCTGATGTTGTCCACGAGGATCGTCGGGGTGCTGTTGACGCCGACCTGCACACCGCGCTGGTAGTCGGCGTTGATCATGGGCAACATCACGTCGTCGCGCAGGCACTGCTCGAACTCCGGCATGGCGAGTCCCAGCTCTTTCGCGACGGTCTTGTAGAACGCGTCCGGGGCCGCGTCACCCGCCCAGCGCTGCTGGGTGGCGAACAGCTTGTCATGGAATGGCCAGAACTTGCCCTGCGCACCCGCGCACATGGAGGCTTCTGCCGCGGGCACCGCGTTCGGGTGGATGCGCAGCGGGAAGTGGATGTACGCGAGGCGGGCCGTCCCCGGCTGGACGAATTCCTTGCGCACCAGCGCCGCCGTCTTGTCGTGGAACTCCTTGCAGTACGGGCACTGGAAGTCCGAGACGATCAGGATCCAGTGCTTGGCGGTCGCCTGGCCCTCGATACGCGCCAGGTCGGCGCGCGAGACGCGCGGGTCGACGGGCTTGGCCTGGGCCGTGGCGAGGACCGGGAACAGGAGGAGGAGCAGGGCGAGGCTGCGCACAGGGGATGGGAGTGCGGGAAGGTGGTCGAGCGAGCGCGTCGCCCGTTCCGGGCCGACGTAGGGAAAGCTCTGTCATCGACAGGCATCCAGAAAGTAGCGGCTCCACGCCGTCACCAATCCGCTTAGACTCCCGTAGTAGCCATCAACCTCCCCAACGCCGTTGTCGCTGGTCCTTCTTCTCGGGCTTTCGTTCTACCTGCAGGACATCCAGATCCCCTCGCCCCCGCGGGGATTTGCTGCGGACCGCGCCGACATGGTCGTGGACGCGGCTTCGGTCCTGCAGCCCGGCACGGTGGATCGGCTGAACCGACTCATCTTCGCCGTGAAGGCGAAGTCCGGCGGTGAGATCGTCGTGGTCACGATGCCTGACCTCCGCGGCGCCGAGGCGGGTGACGTGGCGCTGCGCATCGGGCGCGAGTGGAAGGTGGGTGAGGCGGCGGACATCGGCGATCGGGCGCGTAATGCCGGCGTCGTCGTCCTGGTGGTCCCCAAGGAGACGGCCTCGGATGGTCGTGGCCAGCTGTTCATTGCGACGGGGCAGGGGGCGGAAGGGTTCATCACCGATGGCACGACGGGCGACATCCGTCGCGAGGCCATCCCGTATTTCCAGCAGCAGGATTACTCCGCGGCGCTCGAGCTGATCACGACGCGCCTCGCGCAGCGTTATGCAGGCGAGTTCGGTTTCGCGCTCGATAGTGCGTTGGTCGACGCACGGTTTACTCCCAGGACGCGGTCCGGCGGAGAGGGCGGGATTCCGCCGGAAGCCCTGCTCGTGCTTTTTGTCGTCGTGCTGGTCTTCCTGTCAGCGGCGGCGAACGCCAAGCGGTACGGCGGGGGACGTCGCGGGTGCCTCTACGCACTCGCAGCGGAGGCGGCACGGCCGCGCCGCCGCGGTGGCGTGTACGTGGACTGGGGTGGTGGCGGATTCGGGGGTGGCGGTGGCGGTGGCGGCGGCTTTGGTGGATTTGGTGGTGGCGGTGGATTCAGTGGCGGCGGCTCTGGCGGGAGTTGGTGACCATGGCAACGA
>JAEUJK010000178.1 GCA_016794735.1 Gemmatimonadota bacterium
GCGGGCTACAAGACGTTCAACGACATCCTCGACGTGGAGCGCGAGGACCTGCTCAAGCTCCCGGGGATTGCGCCGGAAGAGGCGGATCGCATCATGAAGATGCTCTCCGAGCTCACGACGGAAGACGGGAACGCTGAAGCAGGGGGAGAGGGATAGTCGCGGTGGATGCGCCCGAGCTGGACCGAAAGCTGTTGGGCCTCATCGGCCTGGGGGCACGGGCGCGGAACGTGGTCGTCGGGGTCGAGCGGGTTCGCGACGCCGTGCGACGTGGCAAGGTGAAGTTGGTGTTCGTGGCGCCGGACGCGTCGGAGAACAGTCGCGACAAGGTCCTCCCGCTGCTGCTGGCGAAGAGGGTCCGTGTGTACGAGGGGTTGTCGGCGGAAGCGTTGGGACAGGCAGTGGGCAAGGAAAGTACGGTGGCCGTCGGCGTGACCGATGCGGCCCTGGCGAGTGGGATGCGACGTCTGGTCGAACCCGATCGGCGTGATGCACGGAACTCGAGTCCCCGAGGGACTCGTTAGGAGGTTCGTTTGAGCAAGCTGCGCGTACACGACCTGGCAGGCGAATTCGGCGTTCCGGCAGAGGATCTCATGCAGCTCCTCCGCCAGATGGACGTTCCCGTGCGGAGTCACTTGAGTCAGCTGACCGATGATCAGGTCGCTCGGGTGCGACTCCGCTGGGAGCGTGAGAAGCGCGCGCGCCAGGAAAAGCCGGCACCCGCGGCTCCGGCCGCGGCGCGCCGTCGTCGTGGTACCGCGGCCGCCGAGGCCCCCGCGCCAGCCGAACCGGCACCCGCCGCCAAGGGACCCATCCGTCGCCGGAAGGCCGCAGACATCGTCGTCCCCGAGCCCGAGGCCATCGAGCCGGAGCCGGTCGTCGTCGAGGCCCCGGTCGAGGTCGCGCCGCCCGCGCCCGAAGTGGTCGCGCCGCCAGCCCCGGTCGAAGCCGTGGAAGCTCCCGCCGAGCCGGTGGCTCCTCCCGTCGCGCCGGAGCCGACTCCCGCGCCCGTCGAGGTGGTCCCGGAGCTGCCCAAGCCGCAACTCCCACGTCCGGCCTACAGCACGTCGAACCCGCCGCCGCGTCCCGCGCCTGTGCAGGGCATGCCGGAGCGTCCGCGTCCACGGCCCATCGTTCCCGGAGCCCCGCGTCCGCGCGGGACTCCCGGCAGCTCGCCGTTTGGGCCGCCGCGTCCGATCGCCTCGGCGACGCCCGGTGGTGCGGTGGGCCTTCCCACGCGTGACGACCGCGGGGCCTCGCAGCCCCCGGCCGGTGCGGGTGGTCGTGGCAAGCAGAAGAAGGGACGTCGCGATCGCGTCGACCAGGAAGAGGTGTCGGCAAACATCAGCCGCGTCATGACGTCGATGCGCGGCACCGCCAAGCGCGGGCCGCAGCGTCGCGATGACACCCGCCAGGACCTCGAGGCGATGCGCCGCGAGGAGGCGGAGCGCGAGAAGAAACTCGTCCGCGTCAACGAGTTCATCACCGTCGCGGAGCTGGCCGAGATCCTCAAGGTGCCCCCCACGCAGATCGTCGGGTTCGCCTTCAAGAACCTCGGCCTGATGGTGACCATCAACCAGCGCCTCGACTTCGACCAGATCGAGCTGATCGCGTCGGAGTTCGGCTTCCAGGCCGTCAAGGAAGAGGAGTACGCGGCCGACCTTGGCGCGACGGCCCCGGCCGACTCGCCGGAGACGCTGCGCTTCCGCCCGCCCGTCGTGACCATCATGGGTCACGTCGACCACGGCAAGACGTCGCTCCTGGACTACATCCGGAAAGCGAACGTCGTCGCGGGCGAGGCCGGTGGCATCACGCAGCACATCGGTGCGTACCACGTCAGCCTGCCCAACGAGAAGGCGATCACGTTCCTCGACACGCCGGGTCACCAGGCGTTCACCGCCATGCGTGCCCGCGGTGCGCAGGTCACGGACATCGTGGTGCTCGTCGTTGCCGCGAACGACTCGGTGATGCCGCAGACCATCGAGGCGATCTCGCACGCCAAGAACGCCGGCGTGCCGCTCATCGTCGCGATCAACAAGGTCGACCTCCCGGATGCGAACCCCATGCGGGTCTCGCAGGACCTCCTGCAACACGGGGTCGTCCTCGAGCAGTTCGGCGGCCAGGTGCTCTCCACGGAGATCTCGGCCAAGAAGGGGACGCACGTCAACGAGCTGCTCGAGCAGGTGCTCCTGCAGTCGGAGATCCTCGACCTGAAGGCGAACCCCGACAAGCCGGCGACGGGCTCGGTGATCGAAGCCCAGCTCGACGCAGGGAAGGGCCCCGTCGCCACGATCCTCGTGCAGAGCGGAACGCTGCGCGTGGGCGACAACTTCATCTGCGGCCTGTTCTCGGGCCGCGTGCGCGCGCTCCTCGACGAGCGCGGTAAGCCGGTGAAGGAAGCGGGGCCGGCAATCCCGGTACAGGTGCTCGGTCTCACCGGCGTGCCCATGGCCGGCGACCAGTTCCTCGTCGTGGACGATGCGACGCAGGCGCGTGAAATCGCCCAGCGCCGCGAGCGGCTCGACCGCGAGGCCAAGAGCCGCCGCACCTCCAAGAGTGCGGTCACGCTCGAGGACTTCATGTCGCAGGCGGCCGCGGGCCAGAAGCGGAACCTGCGCATCCTCATCAAGGCCGACCAGGGCGGCCCGGCGGAAGCCCTCGCCGACGCCTTGCAGCAGCTGTCCAACGCGGAAGTCTCAGTCGAGGTGGTGCACCGCGGCGTCGGCGCCATCACCGAGGGCGACATCCTGCTCGCCCGCGCGTCGGGAGCCATCATCATCGGCTTCCACGTCCGGCCGGACAACAACGCGCGTGCAGCCGCCGAGCGTGAAGGGGTCGACATCAAGCTGTACCGCATCATCTACGAGGCCGTCGCCGACGTGAAGGCGGCGCTCGAGGGGATGCTGCGCCCGGAAGAGCGCGAGGTGGTGCTGGGCGAGGCCGAGGTGCGCGAGACGTTCAAGGTGTCGCGTATCGGTACGATCGCGGGGTGCCATGTCCGCTCCGGTCTCATCAAC
>JAEUJK010000186.1 GCA_016794735.1 Gemmatimonadota bacterium
GCGAGGGTCCCCGGACCGAGCGAGTCGGCCGCGAGCAAGGCGAGTGCACCCGGTGTGGGGCGTTCGTTCCGCCACGCACGCCACTGTTCTACCACGCACCGGTCCGCGGTGGCGGCGCGGCGCTGGTCGTTCGTGGTCGGCACCAACCGTCCGCGAGCGACGACCCGTTCGACGATGGCGGCCACACCGGCGGTATCGGCTCCACCATACAGGGCATCCAGGATCGCGAGGCGCTCCCCGGCGCCGTACGACGCCATCTGGTCGATGCGCGCTACCGCCTCGTGCACCATGGCACCGTTGCCACGGTCCACCGCCAGCGCGTGCGCCGACAACGCGGCATCGCGCCGGCCCCAACTGCCGTATGCCGCATTCATGCGGAAGGTCACGAGGCGTTCCATCTCGCTGCTGGCCATGCCATCGGCGAGCATCGCGGCACTGACGGCGCGCAGGTCACCGTCGCCCTGTGCGGGCAGGACCTCGCGCAGTCGCGCGAGGCTGGTTTCGTTGCCGCTTCGCAGCGCCTCCCGCCACTCCGCGACGAGGGTGGGCTCTGTCGTCGCACCCGCACTGCCCTGCCCTGGCGACCCGCTGAGCACGGTGGCGACGGCGACATCGGCGGAGTCGATGGCCCACGCACGCGCAAAGGCACGCGAGGCCCGACGCGCGGCGTCCGGAACACCGGCGGCCACGCCATCGGCCACGTATCGCCGGCCCACTTCCACCCACCAGAGCGCCTGGTCACCGGCACGTGCGGCGTCTTCCCACCTCGCGAAGTACTGCTCGGCCGTTGGTGGCACCGCGAGCTGCGGGTGGCGCAACGCGAGGGCTAATGCACGCTCGATCGACGGCAACTCCGTGAGATGGCCCGCGAGGTGATCGAGGGCCTGCTCGCGCACCGCCACATCATCCAGCCAGTCGGCGGCAAGGGCGAGGTAGACCGCGGCGACATGGAAGGAACTGTCGGCTGCGAGCGCCGCGGTGAAGGCGCGGCGCGCATCGGTCCAGCGCCCGCGTCGATAGTGGTCGAGCCCCTGCATCCAGCTGCGCAGCACCCGGGGAGCGAGTTCGCGCGCCCCGACGATGTTCGTGACGCCATGTGCGGCCGCCACGAGTTGCGTCGCGGCGCGACGAACCATCGGCGCGATCGAGTCGAGCGGCCCGCTCACCTGCACCGTCGCCACCGGGCGCGCGTCCTCGTCGACCAGCTGCGTCCGCACGATGAGCCGCTGGGCGGTGCCCACCACGGTGCCGGTGACGAGACGCGTGGCGCCTAACGACGCTGCGATGGCCCGCACGGAATCCGGACCGGGGAGGCCGGCCACGACGGGCCAACGGGCCGCGACCTCGTCGACGGTGACGGCCGCGAGGGTGTCGCGTTCGGCCAGGGCGTAGCCGAGGAGGTCGACGAGACCGTTCCGGAGGAACTCGACCTCTGGAGTGGCACCCGAGGAGGCGAATGGGAGCACGGCCACGCGCGGCGGCGGACGGTCCGGCACCACGTGTTCGGTTCCGTAATGCGCGAGGGCGAGGAGGACGGCAACGCCGGAGACCGCAACCACACTGGCGTGGCGCACGAGGCGCCACGAAACGCCGCGGGTCGCCTCTCGCCACCATCGAGTGGCGTGACCAACGACGGCGTGCAGCCGCTCCCGTGCGAGACGGCCAACCGCCACCGTGGCGGCCGGTGCGCCGGGCATCCGCGCGGAGATGGTCGGCGCGGCCGCGCGCGCCTCCTGCAACTCCAGCACCAGCTCCGATACCCGAGGATCTGGCTCGAGCTCGAGTTCCTGGCGCACGAGTTCCCCGTACACGCGTGCATGCTGCGTGGCGCCGGGCAGGTCCCCGGCGACGGCGAGCGCACGCATGAGGGACATCGCGCCGACCGCGTCGAGTGGATCGAGATCGACACGGCGGCGGCGGAGGGTGACCGCGACAGAGGGATCCGTGGTCGCTGACGCCAGCCGATCGAGGGCGACGATGAGCGTGCGCTGGTAGTCGCGACGCTCGTCCTCGAGCCATCGCTCGAACGCGCCGGAGCCCGGCAGCGAAACGCCGTCGAGCAAGGTGCCACGGGCCAGCTCGAGCACCCGGTCGACGTTTCCGGCGGCAATGGCCGCACGCAGGTCGTTGAGGTCGGTTGCGACCGCTTCCTCGTTCAGGACCAGTCGATCGGTTCCCTGGATGAGGTCGCCCAAACCGAGCATGCGCCGGAGGGTATACACCGTCTGGGCCAGGGCATGCCTGCCCCGTTCCTCATCGGTCTCCGCCCAGAGTAGCGAGACGATGCGCTCACGCCCAACGCCCTTGCCGCCGGCCACGGCGAGAACGGCCACAAGCGCGGCCAGCTTGCGCGGCAACCGGTCCTCGCGCGCCAGCCCCCCGGTCTCGATCCGGAAGCCCCCAAGTACTGAAATACGAACGCGTTGCGTCACCTGATCCTTTCGTGATCCTGCCGTGAGGGGGGCGGTCCATTCTGCCACGTAACCGACACCACGGTCACGTCTCCTGTTCCCCCGATCATGCTCATACACCGCCTCTTCCTGTGTGATGTCGACGGCACGCTGATCGACAGCAACGGCGCCCCCGCCCCCGCGTGGGACCGCGTACGGTCCCTCCTGGAGCCAACGGACATCTTCGCGCTCAGTTCGAGCCGTACCGCGGCGGAGCTGTTCACGATCCAGGACTCCCTCGGACTCTCGGGCCCACTGGTCGCCGAGAATGGGTCACTCGTCGTGCTGGGGTCCGAGTGGTGGGGGGCGATGGCGGGCAGTATCGAGCGCGTGGCAGGCAAGCCGGTACGGGTGGTGGCCCTTGGTTCTCGCCGCTCGCAGCTCACGGCCATGATGCGCCACGTCGCCACGACGTGCAACCTCACCATTGAGACGACGGTCGATCCACACTTCGACGTCAACGCGCACGCGGGCCGCGGTCGACTCGTGATCCTGGACGACGCGACCACGCGGCAGCGTTCGCTGCTTGCGCAGGTCGCAGTCACCAGACGCCAGCGCGACATGCTGGGACGCGTGCTGGCCGCGAGCTCCCTCTCGATGGTCTCGGGCGGGCGCTGGGAAGTGGTGCAAAGCGGGAGCCACAAGGGGATTGGTGCCACGGTCCTCCGCAACATGCTCCACGCGCAGCAGTGCCGGCCGCAACTCATCGCCATCGGTGACGGTCCCAATGACCGCGCCATGTTGGAAGTGGCTGACCTGCGCTTCGTGATTCGTCGAGCTGATGGAACGGTCGACCCGGCGCTCGCGGACCTCAGCAACATCCACGTGCCGGAGGAAGCCGGCCCGGCCGCCTGGGAGGAAATCGTGGCGGTCCTCAGCAGCCAGGAGGTACACCATGCGTGAGCGCCGCTGGACGATCTCGATCCTCACGATCCCCGGCCGCGAAGAGTGGCTGGGGCGCCTCGTGGACTCGCTCATGGCGGAGCGGCTCGACCGCCAGAGTCGGATCAGCATCGTCTTCAATCGTGACGTCCCGGAGGCGCCGTCGGAGGTCGAGCGCGCGATCCGCCGCGCCTGCGGCCGCGCTCCCGTGGAGGTGTCGTTCAACGTGACGGAGCCGACCATCGCGGGAGGCCGGCAGGCGCAGCTCAACGCGTGCCGCACAGAGCGCATTGCCTTCGTCGACGACGACCTCACCGTGCATGGGGACCTGGTCGGCGCCCTCGACGAGGGGCTCGCGCGCGCGCCCCTTGGCCTGATCGGCATTCCCTCATTTGTCAACGACTCGCAGGTCGCCTTCAAGCCGCGCGAATCCACCCCCAGCGTCTCCCGACGCGGGATCCGGTTCAGCCCGGTCCAGGGAATGCTCGTCGGTGGGTATCGGCGCCTGCTGCTGGACGTGGGCGGCTTCAATCCGCGCCGGCGTTTCTGGGGTGAGTGGACCGAGTTGAACCTCCGGATGTGGCGCCTCGGCTTTCCCACGGGCTACGTGATGGACGGTCCCTTCCTGCGGCACTGGGAGCGCGCCCCGGACTCACCGACGCGGAACCGGGCGGGGCGCGAGGTGGACATCCTGTGGGGACTCATGTGCACGGCCCTCGAGTTCGACGCCGAGGGGATCACGCCGGATACGGCGTCATTCTGGAAGTTGGTCGAAGAGCGGTATCTGGCGTACGCGTTCGGCCCGGAACTGAACCCCCGGGTACTGCTCTCGACCGCCCTCAAGTTGACGCCCCTGCTGGCCGCGGAGTGGTCCGCCATCGCGGCGTACCGTGAGGTGCGCCGTCGGGATCCGTTCCAGTTCGCTCCGTTCCCCGAATTGACGGAAGGGGACGTGGCCGAGGTCTGCGCGCACGCCGAGGGCGCGATCGACAAGTATCGGGAAGCGGGACCCATTCGCGTCCCGTCACCGGCGGCGGGATGGCGTGGCCGCATCATGCGCCGCGCCCAGCGACTTCGCTCGGCGTAGGCCGCAAACTGCCGGCTCGCCGGCGCTCGCAAACGACGACGGCGCGAGGGGCAGGTCCCCCTCGCGCCGTCTCGTCGTGATGTCCCCCGGCGAGGGACGGGAAGGCTCAGGGCAGCGTGGCGGCGTTGCGACGCGCCTGCTCGAGGCGCACGCCGGTTTCCTCGCGGACGCCCATGTAGACAATGCCACCCTTGCCGAACCCGGCGATGACGCGACCGGCGGGGAGCGACACGCGGTCCACCAGCTTGCCTGTCCGATCGATGACGTCGTAAATCGGGCCGCCGTTCACGATGATCGAGGTGCGCACCCAGAGGTTGCCATCCATGTCGGCCCGCGCGGCGCCCGCGTTGAACGGCGGGGCGTAGTCGGGCAGTTCGTTAGGCGGCACCATCTTGATCGGCGGCATCTGGAAGTTCATCCCGCCGGCCGGACCGGACTCGTTGCGCGGCCGCGGTCCGTCGCCACCTCGCGCCCCGCCCGGCGGGCCACCTTCCATGCGGAAGGCGATCATGGGCGCGCCGACCATCGCCGCCCCTTCCTGGATGACGCGGTTCATCTGGCCGGGATTCTCCTGCATGGTGCGCTGCGCGTTCTCACGCACCTTGTTCATCGCGACCTGCGCCGAGTCCACGAACGCGGCCTTGGCGGAATCGTTGAGGTGCCGCCACTCGAAGGGCAGTCGCTCGGTCGATTCCTTCGCGCCATCGGCCTTGGTCCAGTCGATGTGGTAGTCGATGCCGCGGATGAGGGCGACCGACCCGTCCGACAACACGGCCCAGTCGTCGACCTGCGGCAGGGGATTGATGATCGGCGCGACCATCATCCGACCCGACGTATCGGTGGTCATCTCGAGCTTGGTCTTGGGCACCTTCACGAAGCCCAGGGTGTCGAGCTTGCGCGTCGCCATCTCGACGCGCACCACCGCGTTGGAGTCCGGGAAGTCGGGCATGCGGAACCCGGCGGGCATCCCACCAGGGCCGCGGGCAGCGCCGCCTTCCGAACGGATTTCGACGCGCTGGCCACCGCCCGGGCCACCGGGACCACCCGGGCCGCCACCCATGCGCAGCTGTGGCGGGGCACGATAGACGAGGCGGCCCTGGCTGTCGAAGCCGGGGAAGCCGCCGTTGCCGGCCACGAGTGCCTGCGCCTCGTTAGGGCGCGGCACGGACATCACGCGACCCAGCTTCCCCGCCGGATCGATGACCATCATCGTCAGCGCCTGCGGGTCGACGAAGAGCGTCGAGTCGCCACGATACGGGATCAACCCGGCAAACCGCCCGGAGTAGGCATTGCCCGTGGCGGGAGTGGTGTCCGCCACGACGCTGAACGTCTTGAGGTCCTTCTCGAAGAGGAGGAC
>JAEUJK010000192.1 GCA_016794735.1 Gemmatimonadota bacterium
GCGGGGAGGTCGAGCATGGCCTCGATCCCCGCGCAGATCTCCAGGACAACCCGCCGGATCTCGTCGACCGGGTCGTCGGCGCTGATCCCGACCACGCGCGTCGGTACCTCGAAGAGGGCGCAGCCCGCAATCAGCCCGGCCTGCGTGCCACCGGACGACGAGGCCGCGACGATCGTGCCGGGGACGATGCCCTGGAAGACCAGCTCGCCAACGCCGCGCGCGAAGCCTAACGAGCCCAGGGGGGTGGAGGCGCCGAGCGGGACGATGTATGGCCGGCGGCCCTGCGCGCGAAGTTCACCGGCGAGTCGCTCCATCGTCGGGTTCCGGTCGGTGCGCTCCTTCACGTAGGTGAACTCGACGCCGAGCAGTTCCATGAGGCGCGCATTGCCGGTGCGCACCGCGGGACGCTCCCCGTTGGCCACGACATGGCAGGCCATCCCGAGTCGCGCGGCCGCCGAGGCGGTCGCGCGACAGTGGTTGGACTGCACGCCTCCGCAGGTGATGAGGGTGTCGCACCCCTGCGCCTGTGCCTCGGCGGCGACGGTGGTGAGCTTGCGCACCTTGTTCCCGCCAAAGCCAAA
Organism: Gemmatimonadota bacterium; assembly: GCA_016794735.1. Classification (GTDB taxonomy): domain Bacteria; phylum Gemmatimonadota; class Gemmatimonadetes; order Gemmatimonadales; family Gemmatimonadaceae; genus RBC101. The sequence continues at coordinate 582 of JAEUJK010000192.1, forward strand.
GGGCAGGGCGTCGTCGCGCTTGATGACAAGCTTGCCCCCCATCCCGATGGCGTCACGCAGTCGCCAGGCGGTGTCGATCGGCGTGGGCAGGTGCCCCAGGTCGACCGTGGGGAGCGAGAGGAGGCGTTCGCGGGCAGCGGCGAGGGACATGGTGCGGCGACGTGTGGAGGTTGGGGAATCTAGGGCGCGGCCTGCGCGACGCATCGTGAAATCCGGTGCCGTGGACTGCTGGCGCGACGTGGTCTCCAGCCGCAGCTTCGGGCGCCGTCTGCCGTCTGCCGTCTGCCGTCTGCCGTCTGCCGTCTGCCGTCCTTCCACCCGCCCGATGACAACACCGAATCAACCGATCGAAGCACGTTCCGGGCTGGACCCATGGAAGGCCGCCTCCCTGCCGGCCCCGCCGATGCCGCGCGGGCTGCAGTGGTTAGGCGTGGTGGGTCCCGGTGTCATCGTGCTCGGCGCGTCCATCGGGAGCGGCGAGTTCCTGCTGGGGCCCGCGGCGTTCGTGAAGTACGGGCTGACGATGTTGTGGGTCTCGGGATGCGCGATGATCCTGCAGACGCTCTTCAATGAAGAGTTGATGCGCTACACCCTGGCGACGGGAGAGCCGGTGGTCACCGGCTTCATGCGCACCAAGCCACACCCGACGTTCTGGGCGTGGGTGTATGCCGCGTTGTACTTCCTGCAGGTGGGATGGCCGGCGTGGGCGGGGACGGCGGCGGGGGCGTTCTTCTTTCTCTTTACCAAACGCCTGTCGATCGCGGCGGATGCGAACACCGTCTACTTCATCGGCGTCGGGTTGTTCCTGCTGTGCGTGCTGATCCTCATGGTCGGGCGCCGCATCGAGCGCACCCTCGAGATGCTGAACTGGATCCTCGTGGCGTGCATCATCGGGGGGTTCCTCGTGCTCGCCCTCAAGCTGGTCGATGGGTCGACGCTGGGTGACGCGTTGCTGGGATTCGCTGGGTATTCACGCTCGGCCGGTGCGTTCCAGTTCATTCCGCCCGGGGCCGACTTCTTCCTGATCGGCGCGTTCGCCGGGTACAGCGGTGCTGGTGGCGTGATCAACCTCACCCTCTCCAACTGGGCGCGGGATCGCGGGTACGGCATGGGAGGCAACGCGGGGTACATCCCCTCGGCGGTGGGCGGTGCGAAGTCGGAGCTGGCGCACACGGGTTATCGCTTCGACGACACACCGGAGGAAATGGCGCGCTGGCGCGGGTGGTGGCGCGTGGTGCACGCCGACCAGTGGGGGGTGTTCTTCGCTGGCGCCATCCTCGGCATGCTGCTGCCGGCGCTCCTGTACGTGACCTTCCTGGCCCCGGGGACCGACATTCGCGGCTACGGCATTGCGGCGGCGCTCGCGCAGGCCATGGTGGCCGCCGGCACGCCGTGGTTGGGGGGCGTGGTGGCGCTCATCGGCGCGTGGATCCTGTTCAAGACCCAGCTCGACATCCTCGAGGGAATCGCGCGCTCGATCACCGACATCCTGTGGACCGGGAGCCGGCGCGTGCGCGCCTGGCGGGGCGGGGACGTGCGGGTGGTGTACTACTCGGTGCTCGTGGCGCTCGTCGTCTGGGGGATCGTGGCGCTCAAGCTGGCGCAGCCGGTCTTCCTGCTGCAGCTCGGGGCGAACATCGCGGGGGTGGTTTTCGTGATCTCGTCGATCCACCTGCTGTACATCAACACGACGCTGCTGCCGGTGCACTGCCGCCCGCCGCTGTGGCGGCGGCTCGCCCTCGTCGTGTTTGCGCTCTTCTATGGCACCTTCGTGGCCCTCTGGCTCAAGGGGTTGCTGACGGGCGCGTGACCATCGGGCCGGCCTTCGCCGCCATCCGTGCGGCGAGGGGTTGCAGGAGCCATTGCAGCGTCCCGATGGCCACCACCGCGGGGCTCCAGCGGCGGTCGGCATAGAGGCGCAACACATAGGCCCACCCGATGGGGTAACCGTTGCGTGCGGTCTTCGCGAGGGCGCCTAACGCTTCCCACCCGCTGTGGACCAGCTCGACGCGCGTCCCGGTGCCATCAGGATGGAAGCGGACTTCCACGCGCGTCCCCGAGTCCGGCGAGCGACCCGGGTGCCAGGTGAAGGCGACGCGACCCGGCGGCTCCCATTCGGTGATGGTCCCCCAGTGGGCCTCGCGTCCCCCGGCGATGGATTCGACGATCTCGCCACCAACGCGCGGCTGCAGCGTGACGCCCGTGCTGCGCTTGCCACCCACCGAGTGCGATGCCGTGGGCCACCACCGGCCGATATCCGTGGTGAATCGCCGAAAACTCTCCGCCGGCGTCCAGGAGACGCGGATCGATGCGTGAACCGGGGGAAGGGTGGGCGTCATCGGGATCCTCGTGATCGTCGGCGTCGTCGCGGGGCGCGGCGCCGAGCAGGGGTGGCCGGCGCCTCGGGCGGGGCCGGTGGGTTGGGGTCATCGGCGGCGAAGGCATTGAGCACATCCGCCCAGAACGACTCGAGATAGGCGCGCAGCTCCTGCAGCCCGCCCGGCGCCAGCGAATAGACGCGCCGCCGCCCCTCGGGACGCACGGCCACGAGCCGCGCGTGTTCGAGCACCCGCAGGTGCTGCGAGACCGCGGGCTGGGTCACCCGCAGGGCGGTCGCCAGCTCGCCCACGGCATGTGGCTGTCGCCGGAGGAGTTCGAGCAATTCGCGCCGTGTGCCGTCCCCCATGGCGTGGAGGACCGATACATAAGTCATGGCTTATATATTTCACCTGCGGGCCCCCACGTCAAGCACCCTGAGGGAAGGGGGCAGCGGTGCGGCCCTGCCAACGGCTGCGGCGCGAACGGTTCGCCGCCCCTTGCCGCCGACCCGGTGATCCGCATTCCTTGCCACGCGCATGCGCGACGACACCGACCTCGACGCAGAACTCGACGACTCCTGGCGACGACCGCC
>JAEUJK010000289.1 GCA_016794735.1 Gemmatimonadota bacterium
GGACGGCGAACCCACGGTCGGTGAGCGCAACGCCGATCGCATTGCCGCGCTCGCGGCCCGGATGCGCGGCCAGGCCCGCGTCTTCTCGATTGGGGTCAGCGCCGAAGTCAACGCGGCACTGATCGAACAGCTCGCGGTGGAAGGGCGTGGCACCGCGCACTTTGTGCGCAACGACGAGTCCGTCGAGCGCACCGTCTCGCTGCTCGCCTCGCGCTTGAACGCCCCGGTACTCACGGATGTGCGCCTGTCGGTGGACGGCGTCCGCCTGGCGCAGGTGTTGCCCGCGGGTTCGATGGACCTCTTCGCGGGCCAGGACCTCGTGGTCCTCGCGCGGTACGACGGCGCCGGTTCGGCGCGTGTGCGGGTGACCGGCACCTCGGTGGATGGCCCGGTCACGTGGTCCACCACCGCCCGGTTTGTCGATCGTGACCGCCGCAACCCGTTCGTCGCCCGGTTGTGGGCCGCGCAGCGCATCGGGTGGCTCGCGGCCGACAAGCGGCGCAACGGCGGGAGCCCGGAGCTGGACCAGGAGATCCGCTCGTTAGGCGAGCGGTACGGTATCCCGACGGAGTTCTCGTCCTACCTGGTGGTGGAGCCGGGGATGCAGCTCGCGAGCCGCGACCAGCGGGCGCCGGCCTCGATGCGCGTCGATCGGCAGGCCGACGCGTCGGTCGCCGCCGGTGGACGTGCAACGGCCGCAGCGCCGGCCCCCGCCGCGAGCAGCAACGAGCTCCGGTTCGAGGCGGCACGCACCGCCGCGAAGCAACGCGAACTCAAGTCGGCGGCCGAGCTGGACGACGCCGAACGCCGCGCCGACCAGCGCCGGATTGGCGAGCGGCTCTTTACGCTGGCGAACGGGGTATGGACGGATGCCCGTTGGACCCCGAAACTCCGCCTCGTCACCGTGAAGCCCTTTTCGCCGGCGTACTTCGACCTCGTGCAGCGCATGGACCACCTGGCGGCGCCCTTTGGACTCGGCGATCGCGTGATCGTGGCCGGGCGGGCCGTGGCGATCGAGCTGTCCGCGACCGGCGTCGAACGGCTGTCGGCGGATGCCCTCGCCGCCATCGCGCGAGACTGGTAACGCCGCGATGCGCGACGACGAGCTGGAACGCCTCTTTCACCTCTACCACACCCCCCTCGTGCGGTACCTCACGCGGCGGCTGGGCGATCGTGACTGGGCGGAGGAGGTCGCGCAGGAGACGTTCCTGCGTGCCCTCCGGCAGGACCGCCTGACGAGTGAGCGCTCGTGGCTCTTCGCCGTCGCGACGAACCTGGTGCGCGACGAGGCGCGGCGTGACGAACGTCGTCGGCGCCACCTGCAGCTACTGGCCGAGGAAACGCGTGATGCGGTTGTCGAACCGGTCGTGGCCGACGCCGAGCGTGCGCGGGAACAGGCGCTGGCGCGTCGTGCCGTGGATGCCCTCGCCGAGAAGGACCGGCTCGCACTGCTCATGAAGGAAGAGGGTTTGAACTACACCGAGATTGCCGAGGCGCTTGGCCTGTCGGTCGGATCGATCGGGACC
>JAEUJK010000314.1 GCA_016794735.1 Gemmatimonadota bacterium
CGCGAATCGGGGCAGTGATAGACCCCGGAGCCGGTGTTGACCCAGACGCGGGCCTGAAGGCGGGTTGCCGGCGCTTGCGCGTGCAAGCCAAGGGACACCACGCACCCCAGGGCGAGGGCACGCAACACACGGCGCAGGCTCCACATGATCTCCTCCGGATTTCGGCGTGCGAAACGCTGCACCCCGCCGCCAGGGGCGGCAAGGGTCAGCGCCGCCCGGGTTCGATCAGTGCCTTCGTCACCTCGCGACGCTCCACCGCCTGCAGGGCGTCGTTGACCTCGTGGAGGCCGTACGCGCGGGAGACCATCTCGCGCCAGGGAAAGCGGCCGCCGTGTTTCGCGGCCACCTTGAGCGCGCGGTGGAAGTGGGAGAAGTCGGATCCCCAACAGCCCCGCAGCTCCACGTGCTTGCGGTTGATCTGCCAGTGCGGGTGGATGCGCACATCCCCGTTGTCCGTGTAGTGGCCGCAGATCACGATCCGGCCGCCGTCGCGTACCAGGTCGAACGCCTGGGTCACGGCGTCGGGTGCGCCGCTCGCCTCGATCACGACATCGACGCCGAAGCCGTTGGTGAGGTCCTTCACCGCCTGCGCGCGGTCGCGCGGGTCGAGGTCCAGCCCGAGGGTGTGCGTGGCCCCCATGCGCCGCGCAAAGTCGAGCCGCGCGGCGGGATCCCCGATCGCGATCACGTGGTCCGCTCCCGACATGGACGACAACGCGACGATCGACTGGCCCACGGGACCGACGCCGAGCACCGCCACGCTGTTGCCGAGCTTGATCTCACCGCGATCCACCGCGTGCATCGCCGTCACGAGCCCGCATCCCCCGCCAATGAACGTCTCCGCGTCCAGCGACTCCGGCAGCCGGAGCATGTGCACCCCGGGTTTCATCCAGAGCGCCTCGGCCCAACCGCCGAGCAGCCCTTCTGTGGAGCTGTAGGTGATCCCGTAGACCTTGCGGTGCGGACAGCGGGTGGACTGTCGCGTGACCAGGCAGTGGTAACAGCGGCCACAGGTCTCGTGCACGTCGAGGAAGGTGACGCGGTCCCCGACCTTGAACGGCCGGCCCTCGACGTCGGTGATCGGGCTCCCGAGTTCCGCGATCTCGCCGACCGACACATGCCCCGGGATGATCGGGTACGGCACCCCACTCAACCGTCCGTGGTGCAGGTGCACGTCGGTGCCGCACACCTCGGAGTACAGGACGCGCAGCAGCGCGGCGTCACGGTCGAGGTGGGGACGCGGGACATCGCGAATCTCGAGCGCCTGGTGGGGCGCGGGCATCACGGCAGCGCGAAACATGGTCGGGAGCGAAAGACGGTCAGGCCCGTGCGAGCCGGGCGATGGCACGGCGCAGGAGCGCCGCTGCAATGTCGAGTTTGTAGGCGTTCCCCGAGAGCGGGGTGGCGTCGTACAGCGCGCGTTGGGCGAGCGTCTCGATGTCGTCGTCGGACAGGCCGCCCGAGGCCACGTCTTCCTCGATCGAATCGGTCACGCGCCACGGCACGTTGGCAACGCCACCGAGGACCAGTCGCACCTCACTGTCGTTGCGTCGCGTGGCGGCGATGGACACCAGCGCGAAATCCCACGCCGCACGCTGCATCTGCTTGATGAAGACCTGCTGGCCGCCGAGCGAGCCCGCCGGCACCACCACCGCCTCGACCACCTCACCCGCGCCCAGGCTCGTTTCCTGGTCGAGTCGTGCCGATGACGGGACGAGGAACTCGCGCATCGGCACGGCGCGCGCGCCCGATGCACCTCTCACGTCGATTGTTGCCTCGTACGCGGCGAGCGCCACGGCGCAGTCGGACGGGTGTGCAACGACGCAGCCCCCGGTGCGGAAGATCCCGTGGTACTGGTTCTCGCCGATTTCGGCGGAACACAGGTTGCCTCCGCGCCGCAGGCAGGGATGGTTGCCGCGATAGTACCAGCATCGCACGCGTTGGCAGAGGTTGCCGCCCAGCGTGCCCGCTTCGCGCAGGGGTTGCGATCCCACGGAAGCCGCAGCGAGGGCAAGGGCGGGTGCGTGCGCCGCGATCAGTGGATCGTGTGCGAGCGTGTCGAGCGTGACCGCCGCCCCGATGCGCAGGTTGCCGTCGGTATCGAGCGCGATCTCACGCCCACGCGGCAGGTGCCTGAGGTCGACGAGCGTCTCGGGATCGACGATCCCGTCGCGCATCAGCGGGACGAGATCGGTCCCGCCGCTGGCGGGAAGCGCGCCCGGCTGCTGCAGCGCGGAGAGGGCGGCGTCCCAGGTGGTCGGGGTGAGGTATGACTGCGCGGGCATGGGCGTGAAGCTACCGCCCCGCGCCATGTCCCCAACAGGCCGTCAGCGCACGGTCACGGCGGTGATGTTGAAGCCGTATTCCTCGTCGGCGATGCGGTCGGACCAGTCGATCCACAGCCGTGTCGGGAATCCGCGATCGGAATCGTATTCCACCTCGATGCGCTGGGCGTCCTTCCGTATGGCCTCATCGATCACGTCGAAGAGCTGCTCGACCGACCTGAAGCCGGCCGCCAACTCGGACGGCACCGCGGTGTTGGTCGCCACGAGGGTCACCCCCGTCACCACGCCATTCGTCACGGCCACATCGACGACCTGGCCCCCGTACACGCAGAAGCAGTTCGTGCTGCCACGAATGGTGTAGTTCGCGGCCCCCCGCAGGTTCCACCTGGCCCGCGCGGCGACGAGGTCGCGAATGTTCGACGGCCCCTCGGGGGCCACGAGGGCCAGGCAGCCGGAGAGGGTGAGCGCGAGGACAGGGGCGAGCAATCGCATGAGGAGTGCCTGACGAGTCCATCGCCGTACCGCGAAAATGCCCCGGGGTTCCATCTGTCGAGTTGTCCGCCGTTATTTGAGGGGTGAAACGCCACCGTGCCGGACCCGCGCTGCTGCTGTTGGGGGCATGTCGCGGACTGCAGCCGCTTCCGCCGCCCGAGGCGCCGGTCCCGGGTCGCGAGATTCCCGTTGAGGCACGGGCCCCTGAGCGTGAGACAGCTGCGCCGGCGCGCCTCCCTGACGATCACGAGGCGCTCGTCGCCCGCGCGCTGCTCATCCCCGTGCAGGGCGTGCGGCCTGATCAGCTGCGGGACTCGTTCACGGCATCCCGCGGGGAGCGGGTGCACGCGGCCCTCGACATCATGGCACCGCGCGGGACCCCGGTGCTCGCCGCCGATGGCGGGCTCCTGTGGAAGGTGCGGTCCAACGCCCTCGGCGGGCTGACGGTGTACGTGCTCGACGACGAGCAGCGCTTTGTCTACTACTACGCGCATCTCGATCGGTATGCGGACGACACGAAGGAGGGGCGTCGCGTGACCAAGGGCGCCGTGCTGGGTTATGTGGGGACCACGGGGAACGCACCCCCGAACACGCCCCACCTGCATTTTCAATTGATGAAGTACCGCGGGGATGGACGGTGGTGGGACGGTGAGCCCATCAACCCGTATCCCTACCTCACCGGAACCACCCGGGGGACGCCATGAAGGGAAAGGAACGCGCCGAACTTCGCGCCGAGGCCCACCACCTCGACCCGCTCGTGCACGTGGGGGTGTCGGGGGCCACCGACGCCGTGCTCCAGACCATCGACGATGCGTTGCGCACGCACGAGCTGGTCAAGATCGCCATCGGGCGCCATGCCGGCCTCGAGCCGCGGCCCGTCGCCGCGGCAATGGCAGAAGCGTTAGGTGCCGAGGTCATCCAGGTGATCGGGCGCAAGGTGACGCTGTATCGCCACGAGCCGGAGCTGTGGAAGAAGCCGCGCCTCGTGCCGCCGTGGAGGCGCACGGCGAGCTGAACACGAGCGGGGACGCGCGTGGTTGGCACGTGCACGCGCACTCGTTATGCTTGTCGTCAGGCATCTGTCAGTACTTAGACCCTGGCGGGAGGAAGGCTCGTGAGGCGTGTCCGTTCCTGGGGAGCCTGGCTGCTCCCGGTCATTGTCGCCTGCGGAGAGACCACGGCGAGCGCACCGATCGGTGCGGGTCGCGTCACCGCACTCACGGCGAGCGGGGCCAGCGGGGTGGCTGGCACCGCACTCCCGGACCGCGTGGAGTTTCGCGTGCTCGGGACCGACAACCAGCCGCTGGCTGGGGTCAGTGTCTCGTTCACGGCGTCCGGCTCGGGGGCCGTGGATCCCGCCACGGCGACGAGTGATGCCACCGGTCTCGTCCGCACGCGATGGACGTTGTCGCGCACCGCGGGCGCCAACACGCTGACCGCGAGCGCCGGGGCCAACATCTCAACGTCGGTGACGGCGTCGGGGGCGGCCGGTCGCGCGGCGACGGTGGTCGCCGTTGG
>JAEUJK010000324.1 GCA_016794735.1 Gemmatimonadota bacterium
CCACCCGTGTAGCTCAACGCCACGGTGATGAACAGGCCGGACACCGAAAGCACCCGCAGCAGCAGCGAGCCGATCTCCACGACCGCGGGCTCGTTCATCCCGAAGATGCCAAGCAGCTGCGCCGGGATGAACAGGAAGAAGACGCCGACGCCCGCCGCTACCATGAGGCCGATGCGCGCCGCGACTTCCACCCCATGTCCGACGCGCTCGGGCTTTCCGGCGCCCAGGTTCTGGCCCGCCACGACCGCGGCAGCGCCAAGCAGCCCGGTGGAGGTCCAGGTGATCAGCGAAAAGAGCTGCGAATACGACACCGCGAAGGCGGCCTGCGCCTCGGCGCTCTGCGACAGTGAGCCGATGAACGAGAGCATGAGGACACCGCCAACGTTCATCGCGATCCCCTGGATCCCGGCGGGGAGCCCGAATCGGAACAGCGACTTGATGATCTCCCAATCCGGCGCGTGGCCGTGTCCATGGGGGAACGACACCACCCAACCGCCACGCTGCAGCTTCCAGATGGCGTAGATCGCGACCAGTCCCGAGGCGATGCAGGTCCCCATCGCGGAGCCCACCGTCCCGAACGCGGGAATGGGGCCGAGTCCGCGGATCAGGATGATGTTCAACACGAGGTTGAGCACCGTCAGCGCGATGCCCAGCACCATCGGGGTGCGCGCATCACCGGCCGACCGCAGCGCGCCGCCGAGCATGAAGAACACCATCATCCCGCCGCTGAACAGGAACATCACGCGCAGGAAGGGAAGTGCCTCCGTCTTCACCGCCGGGGCCGCGTTCACGAGATCCAGCAGCGTGGGTGCGAGGAAGTACCCGATCGGCGCCATGATGCCCACGGCGATGCCGAGTGCCGTGATGAACGCCTGGTACACCGTGCGGTCCACCATGTCCGGGTTGTTCGCGCCCGTGTAACGCGCGACCAGGACACTCATCCCCGTGAAGAGGGACGAGATGAAGACGATCACGACGAGGAAGATCTGCCAGGCCACGCCAATGGCGCCGTTGCCAGTGAAGCCGACCAGCCGACCCACGAGGATGTTGTCCACGATCCCCTGGAGCCCGCCGATGATGTTCGTGAGCATCGTGGGCCAGGCCAGCTTCCAGACGGCGGCCGGGAGCGGGCCCTCGACGATCGAGCGATCGTAGCGGCTGGTCTTGCCTGTGGTCGGTCGGGTGGCAGTCGTCACGCGGGGGGATTGGCAGCCGCGCAATGTCGCCAGTGGGCGATGCTGCGTCCAGCGAACACGGGCGAATGGTGCGTCAAGGCGCCCGGGCGGAGTCCCAACGTGACCGCGGGCGCGCCGCGGCTGGCCGCGCGAGCGCCGCCCGACCGTGCGGGTTCCCGCGGTGCGGTGTCGCGCCGCCAGGCGACGGCGCGACCGCTCCTCGCCCTACCAGGCGATGCCGTAGTCCTCGCCGTGGTTGGACGCGGCCCCCCACAGGGTGCGGTGCTTCCGGTCGAACCAGATGGCGGTGATCGGCCCGGAGGTCCGCGCGGAGAAGGTCATGGTGTATCCCATGCGCCGCAGGTCGGCACGCGTCCACTCGGGGACGCCGTCCTGGAGGAGGACGTGCCCGGGGCGGGATTCGTGGGCCCCGAACGAGGAGCGCATCTGGAACGAGTTCACGTTAGGCGCCTCGGCCGCTTCCTGCGGCGTCATGCCGAATTCCACGGTGTTGAGGAAGAACTGCAGCAGGTTCTGGTCCTGCGAGTCGCCGCCTTGCACCGAGAACGCCATGAACGGCGCCCC
>JAEUJK010000329.1 GCA_016794735.1 Gemmatimonadota bacterium
CGCGGCGGCTTCATCGGGCAGATGCTGGGGATGCACGGCAAGTTCGTGCCGCCACCGGCCGGCGTGCCGAGCCCCATCCTGTGGGGCGACGCCGACGTCCTCAGCGAGCGCTTCCCTGCGGACGCCTGGGCGGTGACCACCACGCCGCGCATCCTCACGTTCCGGTTCCCGCACACGGCGGCCGGGGTCGCCGAGCTGTTCCGCGGCTCCTACGGCCCGACGGTGCGCACCTTCGCCGCGTTAGGCGAGGACCAGCGGGCGGAGTTTGCCGCGGCGCTCCGGGCGCACTGGGAGGGTCACGCGCGCGTGACCCCCAATGGCGTCGAGGTGGATTCGGAGTACGTCGAGGTCATCGCCACGCGCCTGGCGTGACCCCGCGACGCGAGGGGCCGGGCATCACCCGTGCCCCTCGCTCACGACCCGCCATCGTTACATCGCCACGGCGGGCTTGGCCGGCTTGATCTCCTCGAAGCTCTTCTTGAGCTCGGGCAACCCGGCAGCGCGCAGGATGGCGTTGAGCTTCGGCAGGTTGTCGTCCATCGCCTTGTTCATCGCCTTCACCTGCGCATCGAGCTTGGTGCTGAGTTCGCCGAACACCTCACGGCTCTGCCGCGTGGGACGGTACTCGCCACTGCTCACGGTCCCCGCCAGCGCTGCGATCTTGTTGTTGAGCTTGATCGGGTAGTTGAGCGGGTCCTGCGACGACTGGTTCTTGGTCTGGTACACCTCGTTCTCGTTCTGCGTCACCGCCGTCATCATCTGGTCGGCGATGGCCTTGAACTCGGCCTGCTGCGCCGCCGAGAGCTTGCCGGTGCGGTCGGTGACGTTGTAGCGCATGTTGCGCGCGAGGCGCACGGCGTTGTTCGCCGCCGTGGTCTTGTCGCGGATGGCGATCAGCAGGCGGAACTGCTCCTGCAGGTCCGCGTCAGTGGCCTCGGAGCGCGGGTCGCGACGCAGCCGGAAGGTCTGCGATTCCGTCACGCCACCGGCCGTGAGTCGCACCGAGTAGGTGCCCGGCGGTGCGATGGGCCCCGTGGTCCCCGCCGCCCACATGATGAGCCCCTCGAAGCGTTCGGCGTCGGGATAACGCATGTCCCACGCGAACGTGTTGAGGCCCGCACGATTGGGTACACGTGCCGGGCGCGGCGGACGCGAGAAGAACTCCTCGATATCGACCTGTTGCATGAGGAAGGCCGGGTTGCTCACCTGGGCCGTGGCGACCTTGGTGGCCGAGTCGCGCGCCAATCCGGTCTTCACCAGCGAATCGATCATCGTCGCCTTCATGGCCTCGAGGCGCAGCGAGTCCGCCGCGGTTTCCGGATCCTGGTCACTCGTGAAGCTCTTGATCGGCTTGCCCGCTGCATCGAGGAACTCGAGGGTCACGCGCTGGTTCGGGTCCTTGAGGTAGTACTGGATCAACGCCCCGCCAGGCGGGTTGGCGCCGAGCGCCGAGCCACCACCGCCGAACATGGCCATGAGCTGCGCGAAGAAGCCCCCGCTGAAGTCGGTGCGGAATCCGTCCGCCGGCTTGAAGAGGTGCACCGGCTTCGCCGCCACCTGCGTGTTGAGCTGGCGCAGGGAGGAGATGTTGTCCATCACCCAGAAGCCGCGCCCGTGCGTCGCCGCGACGATGTCCTC
>JAEUJK010000384.1 GCA_016794735.1 Gemmatimonadota bacterium
CCCTTCGCGACGTTGTTGATGAGCTCCATGATGACGACCGTCTTGCCCACGCCGGCGCCGCCGAAGAGACCGATCTTGCCACCCTTCACGAACGGGGCGATCAGGTCGATGACCTTGATGCCCGTCTCGAAGACCTCGGTCTTGGGCTCGAGGTTCACGAAGTCCGGGCGCTTGCGGTGGATCGGCCAGCGTTCGGCGCTCGCCGGGATCGGCTCGCCGTTGTCGACCGGCTCACCCAGCACGTTGAGGATGCGGCCTAACGCGGGGGCGCCAACCGGGACGGAGATCGCCGCGCCGGTGTCGACCGCGTCCATGCCGCGGGAGACGCCGTCGGACGACGACATCGCGACCGCGCGCACCTGGTTGCGGCCGATATGCTGCTGGACCTCGGCAATGACGTGGACGTCGTCGCCCGCGTCGGTGCGCCCCTTCACCTCGAGCGCATTGTAGAGCTCAGGGAGCTTGTCGGCATCGAACTCGACGTCGAGCACCGGTCCGATGACCTGGACGACTTTGCCGGCGGTAGCTGTAGACATGTGGACGTTGGGAACGGAGAGAACGAGGAAGGACGAAGCGACGACTATTCGAGCGCCGCGGCACCACCGACGATTTCCGCGATTTCCTGCGTAATCGCCGCCTGGCGCGTGCGGTTGTAGGTCCGACGAAGCACGTTGAGCATTTCCCCGGCGTTGTCGGTCGCGCTCTTCATCGCGGTACGACGCGCGCCCTGTTCGCCGGCGGCCGTCTCCACGAGGGCGCGATACACCTGGTTGCGCACGTAGAGCGGGAGGAGGTCAGAGAGGATCGCCTCGGCCGACGGCGCGAGGATGTAGTCCGCGGTCGCGCCCTTTCGCTCGGGCGGCGCCACCGGGAGGATACGCGAGGTCGTCGGCGGCGTGGAGAGCGCCGAGCGGAACTGCGCGTAGACCAGGTAGACGGCATCGAGATCGCCACGGACAAACTGCGCCATGACGTCGTCGATCAGCGCGCTCGCGTGCTCGGCGCCCGGCTTCTCGGAGATGCCCGTCGTGACGGTGGCCAGCGGTTCGCCGACGTAGCGGAAGTACCCCACCCCGCGGCGTCCCTCGACATGCAGCTCGACCTCGACCCCGCGCTCGCGCAGCTTGACGAGCAGGCCACGCGCCTCGCGAATCAGGTTCGAGTTGAAGCCACCGCACAACCCGCGGTCGGCGGTCATGAGGATCACCGCCGCGCGACGCTCACGCTCCGGCTGCCGGAGCAGCGGGAAGTGCTCGGCCAGCGCCGGCGAGTAGAGGCTCGAGAGCACCTCACCGAGCGCGTTCGCGTACGGCCGCGCGGAGGTCACGCGATCGAGCGCCCGCTTCATCTTCGCGGTCGCCACCATTTCCATGGTGCGCGTGATCTTTCGCGTGTTTTCGGTCGTCTTGATGCGACCCTTCAGTTCGCGTCCCTTGGCCATTCGCTAGGTCGTCGGAAGTCGGAGGTCAGGAACCACGCCCTACTTCACGGTCTTGCGATACGCCTCGATCCCCTGCTTGAGGGCCGCCTCGGTGTCCTTGCTGAGCGCCTTCTCCTTGCGGATGGCGTCCGGCACCTGCGGGAACTGCGCCGCCATGAAGGCGTGGAAGCCACGCTCCCACTCCTTGATGCGGTTCACCGCGACGTCATCGAGGAAGCCATTGGTCACCGCGTAGATGATCATGACCTGCTGCTCGACGGCCATCGGCGAGTACTGCGGCTGCTTGAGCACTTCCACCGTGCGGGCGCCGCGATCGAGCTGGCGCTTGGTGGCGGCGTCGAGGTCCGAGGCGAACGCGGCGAACGCCTCGAGCTCGCGATACTGCGCCAGGTCCAGGCGGAGACGGCCGGCGACGGAACGCATGGCCTTGATCTGCGCCGAGCCACCCACGCGCGACACCGAGATGCCGACGTTGATCGCTGGACGCACACCGGCGAAGAACAGGTCCGACTCCAGGAAGATCTGGCCGTCGGTGATCGAGATGACGTTCGTCGGGATGTAGGCCGACACGTCACCAGCCTGCGTCTCGATGACCGGCAGCGCGGTCAGTGAACCACCCGGCTTGAAGATCATCTTGTTGTCGACGACGTCGACGTCCTCACGCAGCTTCGCGGCGCGCTCGAGGAGGCGCGAGTGGAGGTAGAACACGTCGCCCGGGAACGCCTCGCGGCCCGGCGGGCGACGGAGCACCAGCGAGATCTGGCGGTACGCCGCGGCCTGCTTCGACAAGTCGTCGTACACGCAGAGGGTCGGCTTGCCCTCGTGGTACATGAAGTACTCGGCCATCGCGCAGCCCGAGTAGGGCGCGATGTACTGCATCGGCGCGGGGTCCGACGCGGCGGCCACGACGACGATCGTGTACTCCATCGCGCCGGCCTGCTTGAGGCGCTCGACGACGGAAGCCACCGTCGACGCCTTCTGGCCGATGGCGACATACACGCAGATGACGCCCGTGCCCTTCTGGTTGATGATCGTGTCGATGGCGATGGCGGTCTTGCCGGTGCCACGGTCGCCGATGATCAGCTCGCGCTGTCCGCGACCAATCGGGATCATCGAGTCGATGGCCTTGAGCCCCGTCTGCAGCGGCTCCTTCACCGGCTGGCGCACGATGATGCCAGGCGCCGGCGACTCCACGCGACGCTGCATCGCGGCAACGATCGGTCCCTGTCCGTCGATCGGCTCACCGAGGGGATTCACGACGCGTCCGACCATGGCCGGCCCGACCGGAACCTCGAGCACGCGCGCCGTGCGTCGAACCTCGTCGCCTTCCTTCAGTTGCAGGTAGTCACCGAGGATGACGGCGCCGATGTTGTCCTCTTCGAGGTTCAGCGCGACGGCGGTGACCTTGTTCCCGGTCTCCGAGGCGGTGATGTCGAGCATCTCGCCCGCCATCACCTTCTTGAGCCCGTAAATGCGGGCGATACCGTCCTTTACTTCGAGGACCGTCCCCACTTCATCGACGTCGATGCCGTGCAAGTCCGCCGCCTCGATCTCGCGGAGGAGGATGTCCTTGATCTCGCCAGGGCGAAGGATGGTTTCGGAAGCCATGTCGGGGCTGGGTGGTGCGGGAGTCGGGAAAAGCTCCGGGGGAGCTTGTGAAAATTATCACAAGCTCCCCCGGGGTTCAAGGCAACCTGGCGGGGCGTTTACGGGCTGGGGGCTACGGAGAAGGCCCCGAGCTCGAGGGTCATGTTGACCATGGGCGAGACGGCGGCGACAAATCCGCCCAGCCAGCGCTGCCGCGCCCCCCAGTTGATCCCGTGCGCGCGTATCACCGCCCCCTGGAAGACAAAGACGGGCGAGCCGCTGTCCCCGCTGTCACTGGCGTAGTTCACCATGTCCTGGCAGAGGATCCGGACCCGGTCCATCCCATTCCGCGTGTCGACGCAGGTCCCCCGCACCGAGCCCCGGGTCCAGCCGGTGGTCTGCCCGACCTTGTCGAGCACGTCGCCCCAGGTCGCGTGGCCGGCGTTGGACGCGACCTGAAAGGTGGGGCTGTTGGGATCGATAGTTGTCGAGAAAGGCGCCCCGTCGAGATCGAGGAACTCCGGTTGCGCCACCGTCGCGAAGGAATTCTGGACGACGCGACCGATCAAGGCGGCGTCGCTGTAGCGACACAGCTTGTTGTTGAATGCGCCACACGCCCAGCCGCGCGGGTCCACGATCTCCACGCCGGCGGAATCCGTCGCGGCATTCTGCCCCTGGAGGAAACGGACACCGTCCAGGCTCCAGAAGCTGCGCGTGCAGTGCGAGTTGGTGACAAACCCCGGAGCGCCAGCTCGCATGGTGATGAACCCGAGGGTACATCCCGACGTCTGCTCGTTGACCTCGAGCCCACCCATGAGCGGACGCACGCGGTCCGACAGGTCGACCTGCAGGCGCATCGGGGTGGTCGTGTCGACCCCTACCGCGGCGATTGGGACCGACCGCCGTCGCGCAACCGCCAGCACCGTCGATGTTGCCGCAGGATTCCCCACCCCGACGAGCACGCGATTCCCCTGCTCATCCAGATCGAGATACTCGACGTCCTCCAGCTCCATCAACTCCGGAAAGACGCTGTCGCGCCACCGCACGAGCTCCAGGAACGACCAGGTTGCCCGCAGCGCACGCACGCGTCCGGTGCGCCCCAGGCCTCGATGCGCCGTTCCCTGGCCGGATGGTCCGTACTTCGCGACAGCGGCGAAGGCGCGCAGCGAATCCGCGAGGTCCGTCACGGCGACGACCAGGTCGCCACGATCGAAATGGAAGCCGGCGAAACTGGGGACTTCCACGGCGATCGCGTGGAACCACTCCTCCTGCGGACGCACGATCGCCAGCGCGCTTCCTCCTTGCTGATTGGCGGTCACGTCGCGCTCGGCGATGTGTGGCGGATCGAGGGGCTCACCGCAGGCGGCCATCATGGCAACGGCCAGGGAGCCCAGGGCGATGCGCATGTCGCGATTCATGGCACCACCGGGGTGAGGCCGCCGAGGTCGAGGACGACATTCGGCAGCGGGGAGAGGTACGTGTCGGCGCGACCGAACAGGTGAACGCGTCCACCCCACAGGATCCCGTGCGCCTGCACGGTGGCTCCGAGAAAGACAAACACGGGAGAACCGCTGTCGCCGTCGAAGCTGAAGGTGTGCGCCTCGTCCTGGCAGAGGACGCGTTCCCTGGTCTCCAGGGGGCCCCGCTTGAGGTCGACGCACGTCCGCGTGACCTCACCCGTCGTCCACCCGGTGGCCATCCCCACCTTGTCGAGGACGTCACCCACCGTCGCGCTGGTGGTCGTGCTCGTGACCGTGAAGTTCGGCTGGGTCGCGTCGATGACGTGCGAACCGAAGGAATCGCCGGGGTCGACGGTCACGATCGTGGGGCGCGCGACCGCGCCAACGAGCCGATTGCCGGTCGCCTGGCCCAGGATCGCCGCGTCACTGTAGCGACAGGTCTTTCGGCCACGCCGCCCGCACGCGAACCCCGGCACGTCCCGCACCTCGCGCCCGATGGAGTCGGCGACGATCCCCGCCCCAACCTGGAATTGCGGGGCCTGGTCCGGCCCCCAGAAGGTGTCCGAGCAATGCGAATTGGTCAGGAATCCCGTTTCGATCCCGGCCGTACTCGCAAAGCGGATGACATACCCCAACGTGCACAGGTCCTGGTTCCGCTGGGTGATCTGGAGCCCCGCGCGCACGGGACGGACACGTTCCGTGAGCAGCGCGAACGGCCGGGCCTCCGCGACCACGTCGACGGTGAGCGCACGCTGCGGCAGGCCTAACGAGGTGGCGACGCCCTGGACCCAGCGTTCGGCCGCCACGTCGGTGACGCCCACGGCGATGGCATTCGCGCGTTCATCCAGGTCGATGTACTCGACGCTGTCGGACTCGATGACGACCGCGAACAGCGCGTCGCGCCACGCCGCGAGCTGCGTGAACGAAAAGGCCGCCGTGACAAGCCGTGTCCTGCCGGTGCGTTGCCCGGACGTGTGCCGTGCACCCTCTGACCCGGTTCCATCCCGGCGGACCAGGGCCACGGCGCGGCCCCCATCTGCCGTGTCGGTCAGGGCGATGACCAGGTCCCCGCGATCGTAGTAGTACCCGCCGAACGTCGGCACCACCGCCGCCACCTGCACGAACTTCTCTTCCTGCGGCCGGCGAATGTTCGCCACCGGGATGAACGCGCGAAGATCTCCCGCAGTGTGGGATCCGGGCGCCAGTCCCCGCTCCGGGGACTCCCCACACGCCACCACCACGCCCACCAGCGCCACGCACCAACGCTTCATCGGACAAACTCCTGCATGCACCCCCCGGGTGGCGGACCGGGCTCATGGTGCGTCCATGGTCAAACCGCCACGAATCCAGACGCGTGGACGGTGACCAGACGGGATCATCCCCGTGGGCGGCCGGGCTCGGGGGCCGGGCGACGCGACCGGCTCCGGTCGCGCGCAAACCGCTCGATGATGTCCACCGCGCGCAGGCGGGCGAGCGAGGTGGGGCGCGTCCCCGCGATGCGGATTGCCGCGGTGCTCAGGTGCGACGACGAGGCAAACCCCAGCACGTCCGCGACGTCACCGACGTCGTAGCCGGGGTTCTTCGCGAGTTCCGCTGCCGCAATCAACCGGACCAGGTCGATGACGCGCTTGATGTTCGGGGCGCCCGCCACCGAGAACGCCCGGCTGAGGTGTTCGCGGGAGACACCGAGGGCGAGGGCAATGACGTCGGTGAGGATCGGGCGACCACCGTGGCTGACCAACACCTCCCATGCCTGTCGCTGGATGCGCGACTCGAGCTGGAGCACCGGGGGTGGCTCGTGCAGCGCCTGCGCAAATCGCCGCGTGAATGCCTGCTCCTCGACCAGCTGGCGCAGGACGGCGTCGTCGACATGCTCCACCACGATGTCGGCGAAATCCGCGGCAGCCGCGCGCGCGGCGAGGCTCGTGTCGGACGCGCGCAGCGGCGTCATCCCCAGGAAGGGCGCGCTCGGGAATTCACGCGCGAGGGCGAGGGCCGCGACCGTGTCTTCCGTGGGCGCGGCCAGGTCAATGATCGCCGCATCCACGAGGCGCCGGTGAAACGCCGCCGCGAGTTCGCGTCGGGTGCGCACCAGGTACAGCGAGGCGTGCCGCCGGGAGAAGGTGTGCCGCAGGATCGTCCGCACGCGGTCGCGACTGGCCAGCGCCACGACACACGGGGGAGGCGCGGGGATCGACGTGGCAACCGGCGCGGCGCGTGTCATCCGCGCGCCGCCTCGACCCAGTCCGCCGCCCGCCGCAGCACGTCCCGCGCGTTGTCGTACGCAATCATCTCGATCGCATGGGACAGCTCCACCCACCGGCACTCGGTGATCCCCTCTTCCTTCTGCGGAACGGTAGGTGCCCCAAACGACTCCAGCAGGAAGAAGTGGCACCACTTGTGGATGTGCTTGCCGCGAAACTGGAAGTGCCAGTCGATCGAGCCGAGGGAGGCCAGCATGTGCAGGTCGTCCAGTCCCGTCTCCTCGCGCACCTCGCGGAGCGCGGCCTGCTCCGCAGTCTCGCCGTCCTCGAGGTGTCCCTTGGGAAAGCCCCAGTTCTTGTACGAGTCCCGGATCACCAGGTAGCTCGCGGTCGCCCCCTCGCGACGCAGGACGACGCCCCCGGCGGAGACTTCCTCGCGCGGCGAGGCGCCGGCGCGCGAACGGGCGCCCCGACGGGGCCGACGGCCACGGCGCGGCATCTACACGCCCGCAGTATCGTCGAGGTCGGCGCGCCCCTCGACAAACTGGCGCACGACCTCGTCACTCGACTGACGGATCTCGTCCACGGTCCCCACCTGGCGGACGCGCCCCTCATAGAGCATCGCGATGCGCGTCCCGACACGAAACGCGGACTTCATGTCGTGCGTGATCACGATGGAGGTGACGCCCAGGCGGTCGCGCATGCGCACCATGAGGTTGTCGATCACCGCCGAGGTGACGGGATCCAGCCCCGTCGTGGGTTCATCGTAGAGGATGTACGATGGCCGCAGCGCGATGGCGCGCGCGAGCCCGACCCGCTTGCGCATCCCGCCCGACAACTCCGCCGGAAACTTGGATTCCACGCCGGGGAGGTCGACGAGCTCGAGCACCTCGGCGACGCGATCCCGGATTTGCTGTTCCGTCATCGTGCCGCGCTTGCGAAGGCCCATGGCGACGTTCTCGCCGATGTTCATGGAGTCGAACAGGGCGGCGAACTGGAACACGTAGCCGATCTTCGCGCGCAATTCATAGAGGTCGCGCCGTGGGAGCGCCGGGACCTCCTGCCCGTCGACGAACACCGTCCCCTGGTCCGGGTGGAGCAATCCGACGATGTGCTTGATCGCCACGGACTTCCCGGTGCCCGAGTACCCGATGATCACCATGGTCTCTCCCTCCTTCACTTCGAGGGAGAATCCCTGCAGGACTTTCTTGGGACCGAAGGCCTTGTGGACGTTGTCGAGTACGATCACCTGAACAGGGGCGGGAGACGGCAGACGGCAGACGGCAGACGGCAGGTCCGAATCAACATCACATCCGTGATGCCGGGAAGGGCTTGCCTTCTGGACCGGCGGCGGGGGGTGCCCGGAGAAAAAAACAGGGCCCGGGAGGTCCCGGGCCCTGCTGACGTGCGGTGGTGAGACTAGGCGGCGAAGCTCGACAAGGCGCGGCCGACGTCGCCCTCGCGGAGGCGCTTGAGCGCCCGGTCGCGCAGCTGACGCACGCGCTCGCGAGTGACGCCGAGCATGGAGCCGATTTCCTCGAGGGTGTGTTCGCGTCCGCCTTCGAGGCCGAAGTAGAGCCGGAGCACCTTGGCATCCCTCGGCGGCAGGGTGGAGAGCGCGAGCTCGATTTCATCGGTGAGGAAGCGGTTCATCGCTTCCTCTTCCGTGTCGGGCATCTCGTCAGCGACGAAACGCTCGATGAGGGCACGGTCGCCCTCGGGGTCCATCGGGGCGTCGAGGCGAACGTCGCCGGTGTTCAGGGCGGCCAGCGACTGGACGACGTCGACGGAGAGCCCGGTGAGGCGGGAGAGTTCGTCCGGGGTGGGCTCGCGGCGCAGCTGCTGGCGGAGGATTTCCGACGCCTTGATGATGCGCGAGAGGTCCGCCGTGCGGTTGAGCGGAACGCGGACGGTGCGCCCCTGGCGGGCGAGGGAGGACAGAATGGCCTGTCGGATCCACCAGACGGCGTACGAGATGAACTTGACCCCCTGATCGGGGTCGAACTTCCGGGCGGCGGTGAGCAAGCCGACGTTCCCCTCGCCGATCAGGTCGATCAGGGGGAGTCCGCGATTCTGGTACTTCTTGGCGACGGAGATCACGAAGCGCAGGTTGCGCTTTACCAATTCTTGCAGGGCGTCCTGATCGCCGGCCCGGATCTTCCGGGCGAGCTCGATCTCCTCCATCCCCTTGAGGAGGGGATAGGTGCTGACTTCGTAGAGGTACTGATCCAGGATATCGCGCTCCGGCTCGCTCGGCGCGATCCCCTGGGGGGTCGTGCGGCGGCGGCGGCGCTTGACGTCGGTCATGTTGGCAAGGTCCTCGTGGACACTGAAATTCGATATTGAACCAACCGCAGCGGTGCGGCCGGAGTTTCCGCGCGACACGGTGATGCCGACGGCCAGTATCGGCTCTCGTCAGGCAGCGAAAGACGCCGCGAAAAGTCGCTGCAAAATACGGTCGGGGAAGGAATCCGCTAGAGTCGATTTCTTGACTTCGACTATACCCCCGGATACAATTCTCGGTTCCTAATCCGCCGCTTGGGTGGGGGGGATTCTGGGGGCGTAGCTCAGTTGGGAGAGCGCTTGAATGGCATTCAAGAGGTCAGGGGTTCGATTCCCCTCGCCTCCATCGCCGGCGGCACGACAGGGGTAGCCGGCGGCTGGAGAAGCAGGATCCCCTGACGGGTGTGTACGTTGGTGTTGCAGGTCATGCGGGAATAGCTCAGTTGGTAGAGCACAACCTTGCCAAGGTTGGGGTCGCGGGTTCGAGTCCCGTTTCCCGCTCTCGGAAGTGTGGTCGAGAGGTGTCATGCCGCGCGGCCACCCGGCCGCGCGTTCTGTTGGAAGGGCGGTTAGCTCAGTTGGTTAGAGCGCCACGTTGACATCGTGGAGGTCACAAGTTCGAGTCTTGTACCGCCCATGGGACCGCACCGCGGGTCCGGACAGTGGAAGTGAGGTTGTTGCGCTCGTAGCTCAATTGGATAGAGCATCTGACTACGGATCAGAAGGTTGGGAGTTCGAGTCTCTCCGAGCGCGTGTAGCACCGTGGTACCGAAGTCTTTACCCCTCGGGGCGTAGCTTAGCCCGGTAGAGCGCCTGCTTCGGGAGCAGGAGGTCGGAGGTTCAAATCCTCTCGCCCCGACTGTTCGACCAAACGCCCGTTCGCGCCTTGCGCGGACGGGCGTTTTTGTGCTTTTGTGTTGGGCCCTTCCTCCAGGTGTCCGATGCCTGTCGTGCGCGACGCGGGACCCAGCCTCACGCAACGTGCGGTCATCGCCGTTGCCCTGCTCGTCGGCTTCTATGTGTTGGGGACTGCCATCGCCGCCGGGCTGGTGGCCATCCCGTGGGCGCTCTGGCACTACACCGACCACGTCAACCTCAAGATCGCCCTGTTCTGCGTGGTGGGGGCGGGGGCCATCCTGTGGGGCCTGCTCCCGCGGCCGGACCGCTTCACCCCGCCGGGCCCGGAACTCTCGGCCACCGACCAGCCCGAGTTGTTCGCCCTCCTTCGCGACGTGGCCGACCGGACCAAGCAGGAAATGCCGGCCCGCGTCTTCCTCGTCGGTGCCCTGAATGCCTGGGTCGCCCAGCGGGGCGGCGTGATGGGCATCGGGAGCCAGCGGATGATGGGGGTGGGCCTCCCGCTCCTGCAGTCCCTCTCGGTGCCGGAGTTCCGCGGGGTCATTGCCCACGAGTTCGGCCACTACCATGGCGGGGACACCGCCCTCGGCCCCTGGCTCTACCGGACGCGCGCGGCCATCGGGCGCACGCTGGAGACACTGGCCCACCACTCCGAAGCCCTGATGAAGCCCTTCGAGTGGTACGGCAATGCATTCCTGCGCGTCACCCATGCCATCTCGCGCCGCCAGGAGTTCGTGGCCGACGCCGTGGCCGCGGGGATCGTGGGACGCGAGCCGATGCAGAGCGGGCTGCGCACGATCCACGCGCTCGCCGGCGCATACGACGCGTACTGGTACACCGAAGTGGTGCCGGCCCTCCAGTCCGGGTGGCACCCACCGGTCGCCGCCGGCTTCGCACATTTTGTCTCGGTGCCGCGTGTGGCCACCCAGGTGAACGAGGCCCTCGACGCCGCCCTCGCGTCGACGGCGGCGGCCGACCCGTACGACACCCATCCGCCGCTCGCCGAACGCCTCGCCGCGCTCGACGCGGCGCCCGCCGGTGGCGAGGCGCCCGATCGTCGTCCCGCGATTTCCCTGCTCCGCGACGTTCCCGCGCTCGAAGCGCGCCTCCTCGGGTTCATCACCGAGGGCAAGGCGCTGCATGCGACGCCGTGGGAGGCCGTGGCGGATCACGTCTACATCCCGGCGTGGCACGAAACGCGTGGACATTTCCTGCCCCGCCTCGCGGGGTGGACGGTGGCGAACCTCGCCTCGTTCGCCGGGAACCCGCCACGCCTCGCGGAGGCGTGGCAGGTCCAGATTCCGCAGGACGCCTCCATCGCGGATGCCACGGGCCAGGTGGGCAGTGCCGTCGGGTCGTGCCTCGCGTCCGCGCTGGTGGTTGCGGGCGCGACGGTGCACACGCTGCCAGGTGAGCCGGTGGTGCTGCGGTTCGCCGGGGCGGAGTTGCGCCCCTTTGAGCTCGGGCACGGCCTCTGTGCGCGCGACGCGAATCCAGGGGCGTGGATGGCATCGGTGGAAGCGCTGGGGATTACGGCAGTGCCGCTCGACGCTCCGGTGCCACCGACCGCGACCAGCGACTAGAATGGACGTGTTGCGCCCTTAGCTCAATCGGATAGAGCGTCTGACTTCGGATCAGAAGGTTGGGGGTTCGAGTCCCTCAGGGCGCGTCGCCAGCGCAGCACCCCGTGGGGCCGGCACGTCGCGACAAGGCGCCGGCCGGTCGCCTCAGGCGCGAGGCACGCGCAGGCCCTTCAAGACTGCCGCGCGGACACCCTCCGGCGTGAACGGCTTCTGCACGAACGCCGCGCCACCGTCACTCCATCGTTGATCGCTGGCGGCCGACGCGTCGCTCGACACGACGACACACGCCACGTGGGCCCACGCCGCGTTCGCGCGAATGGCATCGAACAGCGCCCCGCCGTCGGTGCGCGGCATGTCGAGGTCGATAAAGACCAGGTCGAGTTCCTCCCGGGCGAGCAACGCGAGGGCCTCGTCCCCATCGCCGGCCTGGTGCACCGCCACGACGGGCACGGCGCTCCGCCGCAGCGTGCTGATGATCATCGACCGCATGACCGCGCTGTCATCCACAACGAGTGCCCGGATTCCCATATGCTCTTCCCGGTTAGAGCAGCGATTGCCGCGTGCCTGAACGCACGGTGACGTCACCGCTCGCGATGTCCAGCATCACCGTGCGCGTGACCCGTGCCCCACCCACATCCTCGGCCCCGAGGGTGACCCCATTCCGCTGGAGCAGCTCCCGGCAGGCCACCACGTTGCGCTTCCCCACCTGATCGTCCTCCGGCTCGTCCTCGTCCCACGCCCCGCCCGCGACCTTCACCACCAGGCGGCTCTTCACCCCGCCCAGCTCGTAGATGGCGCGCACGAGGAGCGGGATCCCGGCGTCCACGAACCGGGCCGGGTGCTCCCGGCGCTGCTCGGGGTCCAGCTCGCCCGAGGGGAGCATGGCGTGCAGCACGCCCCCGACGCGCTGGACGGGATCGTGGACGGTCACGGCGATGCTGGCGCCGAGCGCGTGCGTCACGAGGCGCTCGTTAGGATCCGCCGACACCCCAAACGCCGCCATGCCGACGACCCGTTCGCGGACGACCAGCGGGGCCGCAGTCACGGGCGCATGGATCGGGGCCCGCGCGCCGTGGCGCGCAGGCCGACGGGGCTCAGTCGGCGCCCGGCCGCGACGCCAGCACCGCGTCCGCGACGGCCTGGCGCTGCTCGCGGCCCTCGGTCGTGGCCTGCGGATCGAAGGCGCCGGTCACCTCGAGCGTAGCCCGGGCCGGTGCGTTGGCCGGGTCAAACAGCTGGCAGAGGGACACGAGGCGCACCTCCATCTGCGACAACACCGCCGATGCATGCGCGAGCTGCTGGCTCGTGATGTCCTGGAACTGCATGTGCCCCATGACGGCGAACAACTCGTCCCGCAGCGTGGCGCGCACTTCCGCGGACCGCTGGTCGGGATCCTGGCCGTCGAGGGTATCGAGTTCATCCACCATCGCCACCGCGCGATCGATCCCGTTGAGGATGTCGGTCGCAGCAACCTCGGTGGCGGCAGAGACCTGCTTGAGCTTGTCGTGCGTGACATGGATCGGCGCGACGGCCGACTGTTCGAGCTCGGTGCGCGTCCGGCGCAACGTCCCGAGCGTGCGCACCAGCTCCGCGTAGCCCTGTTCCAGGCGATGCGCGAGCATGTCGATGTTGAGCGCGGAGCCCCCGGGCTGCGGGGCGACGGCCTCGGAGGAGACGCCCGTCATCTCGTGCAGGGTCGTGTCCACCAGTCGCAGCGCCGCTTCGGAGTCGTAGAGCGCGCCGTGGGTGCGGGAGGTCATGATCAGGCCGCCGTGGCTTGACCCGCGAGAACGGCGTCGATCTTTTCCTTGAGCAGCTGTGGGGTGAACGGCTTGACGACGTAGTTGCTGACGCCAGCCTCGATGGCCGCCATGATATCCTCGCGGACGGATCGCGTGGTGACCATCAAGATGGGCACACTGGGCGCGACCTGTCGCAGGGCCCTGGTGAACTCGATCCCCGACATGTTCGGCATGTTCCAGTCGGTGATGACGAACGCCACCGACGGATCGAACTTCTCGAGCGCTTCGGCGCCGTCACCGGCTTCGACGCACGTCGAGTAGCCGATGCGCTGCAAGGAGTTGATGAGGATGCGGCGCATGGTCGCCGAGTCGTCGACAACAAGGAACTTCATGGCTGGGCTCCCTTGGCTACACGTCGCCGTGATCGAGGATGCGACGCGCCACGTCGGCGACGACCGCGTCCGCCTCGTACGCACCGGAGAGGATGCGCTCACGAACCACCGCCAGGCGATTCGCTGCCGCCGGCTCGACCGGATCGAGACGTGCCGCGCGGGCACGTCCGGCGGACGAGATCTCGACGCGGTCGACCCGCTCCTGCCGCGACGGTGTAGGCCGCGCGGGACTCGGGTGTGACGGCGTGGGACGCGCTTCTCGTGGACGCTCCGGACGAACCGGGCCGGAGTTCCCCTGGTTGACTTTCATGGCATCCTCCTCTCGTTGCGAGTATCGGCCGAGATGCCGGTCCGCTTGAGGGTCAGCGGGTGGTATCGACGGCCGACGGGGCCGCGGGGGCGGGGGGTTGTCGGCGGGCGCGCAGGATTTCCTGCAGCACCCCGCTGCCCAGCACGGGGGCAATCGCGCCCATCGGGGGTGCACTGCCCTGCACGCGATGGATCTCGGCGAGGGCCTGCGCCACGAGGTCCTCGACCTGGGCGGTACTCGTGGGTTCGTCCGGCGTGGCGCGCTCGAGTTGGCCGTGCAACGCGCGCAGGGCATCGGCGAGCAGGGCCGCATCGCGACCCGGGGCTCGGTCGAGGGCCGTGTCGCGCGGGCCGGGCATCCTAACGCACGGCGTCGAAGGCGACGAAGCCAGGGGCGGCCGTGCCGTAGGCGGCGGTCGCGCCCGACTCGACGCGCAACTGGTCCAGCTGGCGGCCGACGTCCTCTCGGGCGTTGGCCGCGGCGCTCCGGACGCGCTGGTTCACGACGGCGGCGTGTTCGGCCGCGTGCTGCACCGGCTGCAGCATGGCATCCAGGGCCACGCGCTCGGAGGGCGGGAGGGCGGCCCGTCGTTCCCGGATGGTGCCCGCCAGCGCCGTGGCGCGGGAGAGCAGCAGGTCGCGGGCGTCGAGCGTCGCCGCCAGGACGGCGGCGTCACCACTCGCACAGGCGCGGAGGGCTCCCTCGGAGAGCGCGGCGAAGCGCTCGATGAGGTCGCGCAGCTCGATCGCGGCCCGTGCGAGGTCCTTCATGACACGGCGAGCGTGGTTGGCGGTGTCGCGGTGGCGACGACCTCCCCGAACGCACTCCGCAACTCGGTGATCATGGCGATGATCGCGTCGAGGCGCTGCGCATTCGGCTTGACCCCAATCACGGACAGCTCGGACAACCAGAAGACGTACAGCGACGCCAGGTTGGTGGCAATGTCGCCGCCGCGCTGGCGGTCGAGCGTGACGAGCAACTCGGTGAGGCCGGCCCGCGCCCGCTCGAGCACCTCGCTGCGCTGCGTCCCGTCGCGATCGTCGAGGCGCAGGCGAGCGCGCGAGAGGTTGACGAGGATGTGGTCGAAGATCGTCAGCACGAGCTGGCCCGGGGTGGCGGACATGACCTCGGCTTCCTTGTAGCGCGTGGCCTGCTTCGTGACTGCGGCGTACGACATGGAACCTCGCGGGAGGCTGGGATGGGGTCGTTTACGACCTGGCCGGCTGGAGCGAGGTGATGAAGCTCGAAAGCGACGTCCCCTGCGCCTGGATCCGGCTGATCGCCCGCTCCATCTCGACGAACTGCTTGACCAGCTGCTGCCGTCGACGATCGAGCGACTGCTGGACAGTATCGGCACGCGTTTGCAGTTCCCGCATCGACGCATCGAGGGCATCACGCTGCACCTCGATCCCGCCATTGGGATCGACAATAGCCTCCGCCGCGTTGGTGAGCATCCCGCTCACGCCCAGGGTGAAGTTGACCGTGCCCACGGCGCCGGTGGTGGTGCCGGTGTAGTTGAGCGACAGCCCCTCGGTCACCCCGCCGCTGGCACCGGTCAGGACCTGCCCCGATCCCGTGGCGGCGAGCCCGCCGATCGTCCCGGCGACGTCCAGCCCCGCGTAGGTGGCCGCCGCAAACCCCAACTGGGCCGTGCCATCCGTCCCGCCCGCCGTGTAGGCCACGGTGAACGAGGCATTGGATCCATACCGCGTCCCGGTGAGGACGAGTTCGTTCCCGCTCTTCGACGCCTGCAACGACATGCGGCTCGTCGTGAAGAGGGTGTTCAGCTTGGTGACGATGGCATCGATGGTGTCGCCATTGGCCAGCGAGATGTTGCCGCTGATCCCGCTCGACGCATCGGTGATCGTGAGCGTGTCGGCCGTGCCGTCGTCGACGTACGTCCCCGAAAAGCCGGTGCCCGTGTGCGCCGCGACAGTCGACGCCTGGGTGATATCCACGGCGTAGCTGCCCGGCTTGCTCTTCGCGGTCGAGGTGAAGTAGCTCAGCGCCCCGTTGTCCGACGTCGCGCCGGTGGTGAAGAGGGTGACCAGGTCGCCGAAGTTGTTGATCAGTCCAGCCTGCAGCGTGTTCTGGTCGAGGCTGAGCGTTCCGTCGGCCTGCAGCGCGAGCCCCGCGAGGCCGGCGCGCTTGAACGAGCCCGTGAGTCCGGTGACATCGCTCAGGAGCTGGCCCGTCAGCGACGAAAGCGACCCGCGCAGCGTGGCGTTGTTGCGCAGCGGCGACTGCTCCTTCTGCTGCTCGGTGCGGAACTTGAGCAGCTCGTTGTACGCGGTGGCCACGTCCTTGAGGCGTTGCGCGATCGCCGGGACGTCCCGGTCGAGGGTCAACGTCGTGGTCGTTCCCACCTCGGCCTGCTGCAACGACAGGGTCACGCCGGCAATGGCGTCACTGAACGTATTGCTGTTGCGCTGCACCACGACGCCATCGACGCGCGCGATCGCATCGGCCCCCGTGCTGACTTCGCGCTGGCGGCCGACGGTCGAGGTGAGTTGCCGCCCGAGGTTGACGACGCTGCCGTCGGCGGCGCGCGTCGCGGTGAGGGACAGCGCGAGCTGCGAGTCGCCGCTGGTGCCGTCGGTAAGGACGATGCGACCCGCGGCCAGCGAGGCGGTGGCGGGACGCGTCCCGGCGCCAAAGCCACTCGTGGCGTCGTTGATGCGATTCACCAGGGTCTGCATGGTGTCGCTGGCCCCGATCGTCAGGCTGAGGCTGACCGCGGAGCCATCCCCGCGCTTCCCCTGGATGGCAATGGTGTCCCCGGCCACGAGGCCGAGGGCATTGCCCGAGACCCGCAGGTCGGACAACAAGGTCGCAGCGGCCGCATTCGCGCCCCCTGCGTCGGTGTAGGTATTCTCGCTCTCGACGACCTGCGTCACGCTGCCACGCCCGCTCCGGACGAAGCCGAGCACCTCGAGGGTGCGCTGGCCGTCGACGGTGGAGGCGCTGACCGTGTCGCTGGTGACGAGTCGATGGGTCGTCTTGCCCTGCTGCGTCTCGCTCACCACGCTCGCATTGCCGCCCGCGGCCGCGATACGCGCCGCAATGGCCGACAGGGAGTCCACGGTCAGGTCGACCGTGATGGTGCGGCCGCCGATCTCGATGGTCGACGGCGGTGGCCAGGAGACACCGAGCATGGTCGCGACCGCTGCGGTCGCCGACGACACGTGATGTGTTTCGGCGCCACCGGAACTCCCGATGTAGAGCGATCGGGTCCCATCGGTGACACCAAGGGTCTGCAGCGTCCCGGCACTGTCGTCCACGAGCTCGATCCCACGGGCGCCGGTCTGGTCGGCCGTGAGGATGAGGCGGTGCTGGGTGCTGCCCGTCGTGAGGATGGACGCGGTCACCCCGGTGGCGTTCGCCCCGGCGTTGAGCGCGTTGATCTTGTCGCGCACCTGGGCCAGCGTGTCGGCCGCGGCCACGGTGACCTTCTGCCCGTTGACGGCGAACTCACCGCTGATGCCGAGTGAGGAGCTGGCGCTCGCGACGATGTTGCCACTGAGCTTGTTGGCGCGCGCGAGGCCAAGCACTTCCACCGAGTGGGTGCCCGGGTTGGCGCCGGCGCCGGCCGTGGCGGTGACGAGGGTGCGGCCGCTCGACGCGCTCGTGCCACCCGAGACGCGGAACGACGCAAACGCGCTGCTGTCGCGCAAACCGCGCGCCGCATCGCGGAACTTCGTGACGAGGCCCTGGAACTTGTCCCACGCGTCCAGGCGTGCCTGCGACAACGTGCGACGATCCTGCAGCGGGGTGAGCCGACGGCGCGACTCGATGGCCATGATCTGGTCCACCATGTCGCGCCATTGCACGCCACTGGAAAGTCCGCTGAAACTGCCAATCGGGTCTGACATGACTCCTCCTTGCGCGAAACCCTGGTGTCGGCATCATGCCAACCCCAGGCTGAGCTGCCCTGCGGAGGCGCGCGGGTGGGCGTCCCCACCCGCGCGTCCCGTCCTGCGACGAGGTCTTACCCTCGGAGCAGGGTGAGCACGCTCTGGCCCGCGGCGTTCGCCTGGGCGAGCATCGCCGTACCGGCCTGCTGCAGGACCTGGTTCTTGGAGAACGTGGTCATCTCGGCGGCCATGTCGAGATCGCGGATCGTGCTTTCCGCCGCGCTGAAGTTCTGGATGCTCGTGCGGACGTTCTCGGTCGCCGTCTCGATACGCGACTGGAGCGCACCGATGACACCGATCGCGACGTTGGCGTTCGTGATCGCGACGTCGATCTGCGACAGCGCGGTCTGCGCGTTCGCCAGGGTCGTCGGATCCGTCGAGATGGTGAGCGAGGTCGACGTCAGGTTCAGCTGCGAACCCGTGATCGAGATCGCGTCGTTGCCGCTGTACTGGCCCGACGAGGACACGAGGAACGTACCCGAACCACCACCGACGGTGATGTTGCCCGCGACGGTCGCGGCGCCGACGGCCGACGTGGTGTCGATCGTGATGCCGAGCGAGGTGAAGTTCAGGGTCTGCTTGGTCGCCGCCGTGACACCGAGGGTCTGCGACACCGAACCGTTGGTCAACGTCACGACGCTCGAGCCCGAGGACAGCGTGTAGGCGCCGGTCGAGGCACCGGTGAGCTTGATGTCGTAGACACCCGTCGTGGTCGCCAGCGCCGTCGACGAGCTGTTGATCGTGGCACCGAACGCGCCGTTGAGCAGCGTGTTGCCCTGGAACTTGACCGTCGCGACGGTACGGTCGATTTCGTTGCGCAGCGACTGGTACTCGTTCGTGATGCGGGCGCGACCAGCCGAGTCCACGCTGTCCGACGCCGCCTGAGCCGCGAGCTCCTTCATGCGCTCGAGCATCTTCTGGATCGTGGAGGTGGCGCCTTCCGCGATGTTGAGCACCGAGTTCGCCTGCTCCGAGTTACGCGCCGCCTGGCCGAGGGCCCGGATGTCGGCGCGAAGGACGTTCGCGATACCGAGACCGGCGGCGTCGTCAGCAGCCCGCGTGATCCGGAAGCCGGATGACAACTTCGCCATCGACTTGGAGACATCCTCGTTGACGCGGGTGAGGTTGCCGTGGGCGCGCAGGGCGCTGACGTTGGTGTTGATACGCATCGTTGCTGCTCCTTGGGTGATGAAGTCGGGGAATCCGTTCCCCTCAGGGCCTCAGGCCGAGTGCCTCAGACCCTCCAAGGGCGTGTATCGGGCGCACCGCGACAGGACTTGAATGCCAGATGAGCCCCGACCCACGCAGTGCCACCGGCGTGACGATTCGGTCCCTACGCGGCAAGCGCAGGGGCCTCCGGGTGGCGGAACAGGATGTTGAACACGGCGTTGGTGTCCGGCGTGTCCGTCGGCGACAGCTTCGTGGCGTGCGTCTGCCCGGGCTGCAGCAGCCAGGTTTCGTATCCCAGCTCACTCATCAGCCCCCGCAGCAGCCGCTCGCTGGCTCCCATCGCCTCCAGGCCAAACCGGTTGACCTCGGCGATCACGAACGGGATGCGATACCGCGAGAGGAGGGCCTTGGCCCCGACGAGGATCGCGAACTCCGCCCCCTCGGCGTCGATCTTGATCGCCTTCAGGCGGCCGAGGTCGGTGTGGGCGAACAGGTGGTCCAACGACGTGACGTAGACCTTCCGCGTCGCCGGCGCGAGCCGCGACCGTTCATTGAAGGGGTGGCGACCCACTTCCCAGAGGGCATGGCCGCCATCGTTGTCCGCGTTCACGAAGAACTCGGCCACGGCCGGCTTGGCCCCAACCGCCATGTGCATGGGGCGGACGTGGGTGGCGCCATTCGCCTCGATGTGCTCGAGCAGGTGGGCGTAGTTGCTCGTGTCCGGCTCGAAGGAGTAGACCTGGCCGGTGGGACCGACGAGGGCGGCGGCGAGCATCGAGAAGTAGCCCACGTGCGCCCCGATATCGATGAAGGTGTCGCCGGGCTGCAGGAGTGTCCCCAGGATGTTGCTCGTCTCGGACTCGTACAGGCGGCCGTTGGCGAAGTCGTTGAGCATGAACCGCTGGCTCATCTGCGCCGGATCGAGGTAGTACGTGAGCTTGTGGGTCCCGTGGGGCGCGGTCAGCGTGAACGAGAATTCCTGGCGAGGCATGGCGAGTCGGTGGTGTGGTGTTGGGGAACGGCGCGGGGGTGGGCCTACCAGAGCGGGTCGAGCACGGTGAGGAGCCGCCCGACCTGGTGTCGCCAGGTGCAGTTGCGCATGGCGTCGGCGCCGCGCTGGGCAAGGCCGGTGCGCCACGCAGTATCCGTGTAGGCTTTCTCGAGCGTTGTGACGATCTCCTCGACGGAGGACTCCCCCCAGCCGTTGGTGCCGGCGAAGTACCGTGTGGGGGTCGGGACGCGGCCCTGCGTCGTAAGGGGTGCGCAGCCGCCAGTGGTCGTGAGGTCCAGGTGTCCGGTGTTGGCTGACGCAATCGTCGCCACGCCGGCGGCCATGCACTCCATCGCCACGAGGTTGGTGCCACCCTCGGCGCGGTTGGGGAACAGCGCCACGTCGGCCTCGCGCACGAGTTGGCCCATGAGCGTGTTCGGCTGGCGCCCGATGTCGATCACCTGCGTGGCATCGATGCCGTTGGCCACGAGCCATGGCCCCACGGCGAGCGTCCCACCCACGAAGTCGGGACGGCCCTGGACATGGCCGGCGAGGTCGAGGTCGACCAGCAACTCCTGCCACGCGTTGTGCCAGGCGACGACGAGCAGCGCGTCGGGATGCGTGCGGGCAAACTGGCGAAAGGCGGCGACGACGATGTCCTGTCCCTTGCGGTACTCGAGCTTGCCGCCGGAGAAGACCACGAAGCGGCCGGGGAACAACCCGGCGCGCGGCGCGGGGTGGAAGATCGAGGGATCGATCCCCTGCATGACCATCTCCACGTGCCCGATCCCCTGCGATCGCAGGACCTCGGCGTTCCAGGTGGAGCCGGCCACGATGAGGTCGAAGGCCGTGCTGCGTGCGCGCGCGGCGTCATCGATCGCGGTGTCCTCGAGGAAGACGACCCCGACCTGGCGGCGTGCCGGGAGGCTGGCCTCGCCACCGCGGAGCCCGTTGCCTAACGCGCGCAGGAGGATGCCATCGCGCACCGCCTCGCAGGCGGCGTCTCCCTGCAGCACCGAGGGCTCACCGCCCGGGAGGCGCTGGGACAGTCGCGCCCGGGCGAGCGGGTTCACGTCGGGCGCGACGGCCACGAGGGTGGCGGGAGTCACCCCGGGCACCAGGGCCAGTTCGAGCGCGAGGTTGGTTCCATAGATGCCCCAGCCCGTGTCGGACTGGAGGGCCCAATCGATCCCCACCACACGTCGCGCCGGTTGTTCGCCGGGCTGCAGGGTGGCGAGGGTCGAAGGCAACATCGACACCGCACACGGCACCACATCGGTGGCCGCGATGGCATCGAGGACCAGCTCACCGTCGACGACGGAGAGGGCGAAGTGCTGCCACTCCGCCGGCAGCGTGCCGCGGAGTTCGGCGCCATCCTCACCCCACAGGACGAGGTGCGGCGGCACGGGACCCGACATGGCGACGCGCACCGTGGCCGACGCCTGGGCCCCGCCTACACGCAAGATGCAGCGCGCGGTTCCCGGCGGGATTTCCACGGGTCGATCGTGGGTCTCGCAACGAACAAGGGGCGCGCGCAGCGTGATCATCTCGCGAATGCGCGCGGTGGCTTCCGGATCCCCGACCAGCCAGACCGCCGCGGGTGTTGCCGCGTGGGTGGCCACGTCGAGGGCCACGAGTCCCAACCCCGGGGTGGCATCGATGAACGTGTCGCCTGGCCGCAGCACCTCGGCGAGGAAGCGCCGCTGCTCGAGGTGGGCCCCCCGCCCCATCAGCTCTGCCTCGTACTCGGCAAAGATCGCGGGCGTCGCGAGGGCGCCCAGCGGAACCCAGACATCAAAGCGCGATCGTCCGTCCGGGGTCGTGGAAACCGACGGGACGGTGACCACGTCATCGGCCGGGGTCGCGTTGCGCGACTGGACGCTGGTGAGGTCGGTGGCGAGTCGTTCGAAGACGCCATCCCAGTCACCCGGGGTGGCCTGGCGGAGGAGCCGCATCGTCGGATACCAGGGAGAGTCCTCGCGCTGGAGCATCCAGCGGAAGTCGGGGACATGCGGCAGCAGCACCCAGGTCGGCACGCCTAACGCGCCGGCCAGGTGGGCGACCGAGGTGTCCACGGTGACCACGAGGTCGAGCTGTGCAATCGCGGCCGCGGTGTCGCGGAAATCGGCGAGGTGCGGCGCGAGGTCGGTGATGGAAGCGCTGGCGTGCCGTCGCAGCTCCGCCTCGGGCATCTCACCCTTCTGCAGGGAGAAGAGGCGAACCCCGGGTCGTTCGACCGCGTTGCGCAGCGCTGCGAGGGAGACCGAGCGCAGGTGGTCCCGCGCGTGGATCGGGTTCCCGGCCCAGACGATCCCCACCTTGAGGACCCCCGGTGGCGCCGTCACGAGGGCCGCGACGGCTCGCGGTTCCGTGCGGATGTACGGCACACGCGCCGGGATAGTGGCGAGCGTGGTACCGCAGAGTCCCGGGAGGGACATCAGGCTGGCGTGGACGTCGTACGGCGGCAGCGGTTCGCCGCGCGCCACGACCTGGTCCACCCCAACGGCTGACAGCAGCAATGGCGTGATGGGCCACGGCGCCTCGACGATCACGCGCCCCGCCCCACGCTCGCGCAGGAGGGCCGCGTAGCGCACGAACTGGATCGCGTCGCCGATACCCTGCTCGGCGTGCAGCAGGATCGACCGCCCGGCCAGCGCGTCCCCCGTCCATGCATTCGGCCCGTAGTCCCCGTGGTCGGTCACCACGGAGGTGAGCTTCTTGCGCCACTCGAACTGCGGCCATCCCCGCTCGAAGTCGCCACGCAGCAACCAGAGCAACGCGAGGTTCCAGTTGGCGTTGCGGTTGGCGGGATCGAGCTGGCGCACCTGCTCGTACATCCGCTCGGCGTCGGCGTAGGCGCCGGACTCCATGGCGGCGTTCGCGAGGAGGTTCCACGGCTCCGGGTTGGCCGGGTCCATGTCCCGCGCGCGCGTCGCCACCTCGCGCATCGTCTGATAGTCGCCGCGTCGTTCGTACACCGAGGCCAGGTTTGCGACGAGGGTCGCGTCACCCGGCGTGGTGACGATGGCGCGCTCGAAGATCTCGATGGCCTCGTCGTAGCGGCGCGCTTCCTTCAGCAGGGCGCCCAGGTTGTTCAGCGCGGCGGTGTGCCCGGGATCGAGCGCGAGCGCGGCCTCGGCGGCCGTGATCGCGCGCTCCGGTTCGCGAAGCCCGCGCCAGGCGAGGGCCACGTTGGCGTGATAGTCCGCCCGCGTCGGCTCGAGGGCGATGGCCCGATCGTAGGCCGCCACCGCCTCGCGAAAGCGGAACAACTCGATGAGCGCATTGCCCAGGTTGTTCTGCCATCCACCCTTGGTCGGTTCCAGCTGCGTCGCGCGCTCGAAGGCGTGGACCGCCTCCGCGTGGCGTTCCGTGGCGCAGAGGAGGATGCCGAGGTTGTTCCACGCCTCGCCGTAGTCGTCCTGCGCGGCGATGGCGGCGCGGAAGTGGCGCTCGGCCTCACCCTGTTCACCGCCCTGTGCGAGCAGGGTCCCGAGGTTGTTGTGTGCAGGGGCGTGATGCGGGGCGTCGGCGAGTGTCTCGCGGTAGCCGCGCACGGCGAGTGGGCGCTCACCCGCCAGGTGAGCGCGAACCGCCGCCTGGAAGGTGGCGTCGAGGGGTCGCGTCGCCGGACGGCCGGGAGGCGAGGCGTTCAGAGGTCGAACTCCTCCCGAATGCCGAAGGCATTGTCGGGTCGGATCGACTGGTGCCCCTGCCCTGCCCGCACGTTGAACATCAGCGGGGCGTGCAGGTTGGCACTCGGTCGCTCGCCTGGCCGCGTGGGCATCGTCACGATGGCGAGGACGAGGATGTCTTCTGGCGTGGCGGTGGCAAGCCGCGACTTGTCCGCGTCACCCAGCTCCACATGGAAGTGGGCGAAGAACGGGAACGGATCGACGAGCAGGAAGACGAGGGCCGTGTGGTCCAGCGACTGCAACCAATAGAGGCCTTCGCGCGGGGTGGGCAGCAACGCGAACCGCGTGGCGGTCGGGAAGCCGTACAATCCCTCGGCGAACTCCACCACCTGGTCCGGCGCGACGGTGAGGGGACCGAGCACGTCGGAGTGCACGGGGAGCAAGGCGGGGGTCAACGTGGCGCCGGCGCTCATCGGAGGTAGTCGGTGAGGGACATGCCCATGATGCGGGACGTGGCCAGCATGGCGGCCTGGTAGGCGGTCTGGCGGCTCACGAGGTCGGTCACGGCCTTTTCGAGGTCGGCGTCCTGCAGGTTGGAGCGGAACGCCCGGAGTGAGGTGTCGAGGGCGCCGAGGTTGGCGGATGCAATTTCGAGTTGGGCCGACTGGGCTCCAGATTCGCCGATGAGGACCTGCGTGGCGGCATGGGCACTATCGATGGAAGTGATCGATGCCCGGATGGCCACCTCATCGTCGGCGGCGAGGGCGGTGGAGAGCTGGTCGATCGCGGCCAGCACGCCGGAGTTCAGGAACACGTCGGTCGCGTTGTGTCCCGCCGTGATGCGCAGGTTCGACGAGATCTCCATCCGTCGCGAGCCGGTCGGCGCCGCCGCCGTGAACGGCGGCGTGGAGCTGGTGAGCGGCATCGCGCTCGACTGGTCGCCGCCGAAGAGGTACTCGCCGTCGACCTTCTGGTTGCCGAGCTGGATGGCGGCCTGCAGGATCTGGTCGACCTCCGACTTCACCGTGAGCCGCGTGGCGGCATTCGCGGTTGAGGTGCCCTGGGAGATCGCGAGCTCCTTCACCCGCTCGAGGAGCTGCGTCACCGAACTCAGTGCCTGCTCCTCGGACGCCATGCGCGAGGACGCCGCGTTGATCGTTCGCTGGTACTGCTCGATGGCCCGCAGCGACGAACCGGCGGACACAATGGCGGTGGCGGCCGAGGGGTCGTCGGATCCCTGTTCGACCCTCAGGCCGGTCGTTGCCCGGTGCTGGGCATCGTCGACGGCTCGCAGGGATTTCTGCAGGGACACGAGCGCATTACGCGTGGTCAGGTTGTTCGTGATCCGCATGCCGGTGGGAAACGGGCTCCGGCGAGGCGGAAGAAGTTGCCTATGCGCGTCCGGAGCGTCTGGGGAGCAGTATCGGCCGCCTCAACCGGCCCTGAACCCCGGCACGTCCTTCCCACCTCATGGCCACAATCCTTTACGTCGACGACGAACCGTCGATCGGCATGATCCTCGACGACACCCTGACGCAGGCGGGGCATCGCGCCCTCGGGGCGTCCAACGTGGTCGAGGCCCTCCAGGTCCTGTCCCGGGAGACGGTCGACCTGATCATCTCGGACTACCGGATGCCCGGCCTCACGGGGCTCGAGTTCCTCGCCCTGCTCCAGCGCGAGGGATACGACATCCCGCTGATCATGGTGACGGGATACGCCTCTATTGAACACGCGGTCAGCGCCATCAAGGCCGGCGCCATCGACTACATTACGAAGCCGATCCGCACCCAGCAGCTGGAGCTCGCCGTCGAGCAGGCGCTGGAATACGTGCGCCTGCGGCGCGAGAACGAGTCGCTTCGTCGCGAGGTCATGGAGTTCCGCAGCGAACGCGCGGTCATCGGCGAGGCGCAGGAGATCCGCAAGATCCAGCAGACGATCGCGATGGTGGCGCCGACGCGCGCCACGGTCCTGCTGCAAGGCGAGAGTGGCACCGGCAAGGAGCTGTTCGCCCGTGCCATCCACGACCAGAGCGACCGGCGGGATCGTCCCTTCATCAAGCTGAACTGCGCGGCACTCCCGGATGGGCTCATCGAGAGTGCGCTCTTCGGCCACGAACGCGGCGCGTTCACCGGGGCGGTCAAGCGCGTGGAAGGTGCCTTCGAGCGCGCCAATGGCGGCACGCTGCTGCTCGATGAAGTCTCCGAGATGAAGCTGGAATTGCAGGCCAAGCTGCTGCGCGTGCTGCAGGAACAGGAGTTCGAGCGCGTGGGTGGCACGACGCCGATTCGCGTGGACGTGCGCGTGGTCGCCACGACCAATCGCAACCTCGCCGAGTTCGCGGCCAGCGGCGCATTTCGCCAGGACCTGTACTATCGATTGAGCGTGGTCCCGATCTTCATCCCCGCATTGCGTGAGCGGCAGGAAGACATCCCCATGCTCGCGTATCGCTTTGCGCTGCGCACCGCGGCCGAGGTGGGGAAGGAAGTCACGGCGATCGCGCCCGAGGCGCTGCAGATCCTGCAGTCGTATCCGTGGCCGGGGAACGTGCGCGAGCTGCAGCATGCGGTGGAGCGCGCGGTGATCCTCACGCACGACCAGGTGCTGCAGGCGCACCTCTTCGACCAGCAGCGCGGCGGATCGATCCAGACACTCGTTCAGCAAGTGCTCTCGCGCGCGACGCCGACCACGCTCGCGGCGCTGCATGTCGGCTCGACGGCACCGCCGAACGGGATCGTGCTCGCCACGCTCAATGTCGACGAGGCGGAGAAGGCCCTGATCAAGCGCGCCCTCGAGATGACCGGCGGCAACCGCACGCGCACGGCGGAATTGCTCGGCATTTCCGTCCGCACATTGCGGAACAAGCTCAACGGCCCGACGCGCGAACCGGTGGCGACATAGGGCAAAGCCCGCCGCCCCCAAGGCGGCAAGAGCTTCCGCGACGGCAGGAGTTGCGACGCCGTCGCGAGCACGTTCGGGGCTGATTGGAACGCCAGAACCAACATCGCACGTGCTGCAATGACAACGAGTTAGGTCCTCACCGCGCGCCCTCGACAGGGGGCGCGCGGCTGCGTTTGGGGGGTTGGTCCGCGCATTGCCCTTTCGGGTTCCTGCTTGTTGTCCCCTTTCCCCGAACGCTCGAGGCCACCGCTGATGCTCTATGGGTTCTTTGGACGCGTGTCGGCAGCGCCCCGGCTGGTCGAGGCGCTCGATGCGAGTCAGCAGCGCCTGACGATGATCGGCCAGCGCGTCGCGGCCGCGAAGGCGCGCAATGAAACGGGATTCGTGCTGCCCACCGATCCCGCCGCCGCTGCGGGCGCGATCGACCTCGAGACCGAGATGGCGGCACTCGCCAACGAAGACACCAACAACCAGGCGCTCAATACGCTGCTGCGCGGCACGTATGACACGTTGCGCTCGGTGATCAGGGATCGCGGATGACCATTCCCCCGATGCTCCCGCTGCCGGGTAACTCCGAACCGCCGACCCGGCCGAACATGTTCCGCCCGCTCGATATCGCGAAGAGCGGGCTCACGGCGTATCGCACGCGGATGGAAGTCGCGGCGACGAACATCGCCAATGCGGAGACCACCCGGACCGAAGGTGGTGGCCCGTACCGGCGTCGCGTCGTGCGCCTCGAGGAAGGCACGCGCGATGGGATCCCGGCCTTCCCGGCGTTGCCCCCGGAGCCTGGGGTGGCCGGCAGTGCACGTTCGGCCTCGCCCACGGACGCCCTCGGCGGCGTGGAGGTCGTGGCCGTCGAGGAGGACCCGTCCGAGGGTCCCACTGTGTACAACCCCGGCCATCCCGACGCCGACGCAAGCGGTTTCGTGCGCATGCCGAACGTCCGCGTCACGGATGAGGTGATCGACCTGATGGATGCGCGGCGGCTGTACGAAGCCAACGCGACGGTCTTCCAGGCGGCGCGGCAGATGCTGCGACGCGCCCTCGACCTCTAAGCCCCCGCCCATGAGCATCAACGGCATTCGCAGCCCCTACACACCGGCAGCACCTCGCCAGGCACCGGCGGTCCGGCCCGAGACGGCCCGGCCGCTGCCACCGGGCGCGGGCACACGTGAGACCACGGCGCCGGTCGCCCCCACCACCACCAGCAGTGTCGCCGCCCCGCCGGGCACCGACCCGGAACTGTGGACGGTGCTGACCCCCGACGAACGCGCGTACTTCGCGCGGCTCGGCGCGATGGGACCGTTGACCTATGGTCGCGTCCTGTCCGGGCAGTCGCCGGCCCCGACGCCCGCCTCGCGCGGGGTTCGCCTCGACGTGAAGGCCTGAGATGAGTGATCCCATCGGCGCCGCGCGTGGCCTGCTTGGTGACTTCACCACGTCCGGACTCCAGCAGGACGGCGCGAAGCGCTACACGGTCGACATCGGCAAGGGCGCCGCGTCGGAGGGCCCGGGGAGTTTCCGCGACACCATCACCGGGTTCGTGAACCAGGTCTCCGATGCGCAGGACCAGGCCGGCGCGCTGCGCGACGCCCTGCTGAACGGTGAACACGTTGAGCTGCACCGCGTGACGGCCGCCGCCGCCGAGGCGCGCATCGCGCTGGACTTGATGGTCGAGCTCCGGAACAAGGTGCTCGACGCCTATCGCACGCTGATCTCCATGCAGGGCTAGGAGACACCTGACTGATGCTGGAAAGCCTCGATCCCCTCTTTGCCCGTGTTGGTGGCGCGCGACGCGCCGCGACCCTCGGTGTCGGCGTGTTGGCCATCGCCCTCATCTTCGGGGTCTCGCGGTGGGCGTCCAAGCCGACCATGGTGCCCATCGTCAGCGGTGCCCCGCTGGAAACGGTGGACCCGGTCACGCAGCGCCTCACGCAGGAAACCATCCCGTGGGAACTGGGTCGAGGCGGGGCCGACGTCCTCGTCGCGGCCGCCGACCTGCCCCGCGCGCGGGTCGCGCTGGCCAAGGACGGCGTCGCCACCTCGGGCTCCGGCGGACGCCGTGGGCTCGAGATCTTCGACGATCCGGCCTACACGATGACGGACTTCACGCAGCGCATCAATTACCGGCGCGGCCTCGAGGGTGAACTCGAGCGCACGATCGGGCAGATGCGTGGCGTGGCCGCCGCCAAGGTCCATCTCGCGATCCAGGAGACGTCGACCTTCCGCCGCGCCGACACGAAGTCCACGGCGTCGGTGACGCTCACGCTCCGTGGCAACGAGGAGCCGGGCGCCGATGTCGTGCGTGGGGTTGCCCAACTCGTGGCATCCAGCGTGGGCATGGGGCTCGACGCAGAACATGTCAGCGTCCTCGACGGCAGCGGACGACTCCTCACGCGGCCGGCCGACGAGACACCGACGGGGCTGACCTCCAAGCAACTCGAGATCCAGCGCGACCTCGAGCAGCACCTCCAGAAGAAGGCCGCTGAACTCGTCACGCAGGTGGTGGGCGTCGAGAATGCGCGCATCGAGGTGACAGCCGCGATGAACTTCGACCGGCTCGAACGGACGACGTCCACGGTGGACCCGAGCCGCCAGGTCACGGCCACCGAGCAGAAGTCGGAGATCGTCCCGGGGGCGCAGGGTGGTGCCGCCGCGAGCCAGCAGGCGATCAAGTACGACAACAGCACCAGCACCGAGTCGTTTGCCCAATCCATTGGAACGCTCAAGCGCCTCACCGTCTCGGTGCTCGTGAATGAGCGCCTCGTCGGCCAGGGGGACAGCGCGCAGTTCCAGCCGCGCGACCCGGTCGAGCTGGCACGCCTGGATACGCTCGTGCGCACGGCCGTCGGCTTCGATTCCGCGCGGGGCGACGTCGTGAACGTCGTCTCGGTGCAGTTCCCGCGGCCGGTGGTGACGCCCGAACCCGTCGATGCGGGCCCGACGCTGCTGCAGTCCGTGCAGTCGAACCAGGGGATGATCGTCAACGCGGTCGCCCTCCTCATGGCGTTTGTCATCGGGTTCCTCGCGCTCAAGGCGATCAAGGCCCCGGTCGCGAAGGCCACCGGCACCGCCGCGCTGGCCGCGGCCGGCGCCGGCGCCGCGCTGCCTTCCGGGGTGACGATGCGTGATGAGGCCTCGTATGCGTTGCCGCCGTCGAGCCGCTTTGACGCCGGCCAGCTGCGGGGGGGCGCACCTGAACTCGG
>JAEUJK010000400.1 GCA_016794735.1 Gemmatimonadota bacterium
GCCAGGCTTGGATCAGCGCCGATCGGGTAGTGCGCGCGTACGCGCTCCAGGTCATGGAGCAACGCCTCGACCGACTGATACCGCGTGTCCTCGTCCAGCGAGAGCGCACCGCTGCAGATGACGCCGAGGTCGTCCCAATCCACGTTCGACGGCTGCACGGCGCGTGCTTCCCGGAGCACGGCGCGAATCTCGCTCGGCTCACGTCGTTCGAGCGGTGGCCACTGCCCCGTCAACAACTGCAGCAGGATCACGCCCAACGCGTAGATGTCGCTATGGACCGTGGGTGCGCCGTCGGCGCCGAGCGCGGGACTCGCATACGCCGGTGTGATGGCGCCAGCGCCAGTCGTTCGATGAACCAGGTCCACCGGCCCCGCGACTCCAAAGTCGAGAAGCCGGACCCGGCCCGCACCGTCCACCAGAATGTTGGACGGCTTGAGGTCGCCATGCACCACGAGTCGCTGGTGTGCATGACGCACCGCATCACAAATGGCAGCAAACAACTTCAGGCGGCCCGGCGTGTCGGTGCCGCGATCGAGGCACCAACGATCGACATGTTCGCCGTCCACATGTTCCATGGCGAACCACGCCGTGCCGTCGGGCTGCACCCCCGCGTCGTAGAGCGGCACGATGCACGGGTGTCGCAGGCGCGCGAGCGTGCGTTGCTCGTCCATGAATCGCTCGCGGCGCGCCGGCGAGAGCGGTGCATCCCACAGGACCTTGAGGGCCACCACGGAGCCGACGTCATCCCGCTCAGCGAGGTAGACGGTGCCCATGCCACCACGTCCGAGGAGACCCGTCACCCGATACGGGCCGAAACGCTCCGCAGGCAGCGCGTCCCGCGACTCCTGCCCGATCAGGTCGGCGGCGAGTGCCTCGATCCCCCGGTCCAGGATGCTGGCGTCCGCATCGCCGGCCAGGAGACGGCGGACAATTCCCGCCGTGGGTTCGCCCGCCGCGGCGAGTGCGGCCTCCCGCGCCACGTCGTCGAGCGCGGTTGCCTCATGAAACAGCTGCTCCACGGCGGCCCAGTCCGGGCTGCCGTCGGCGTGGCGTTTGTCACCGGCGTTCACGGCTTCTAGTTGCGCGACGAGGTGCTGCGGGCTGTCAGTGACTAACCCTCGAGTCCCACGCGCAACCATGCCCGGGCGAGGCGCCAGTCACGGGCCACCGTGATCTCGGCGATCCCCAACAGCTCCGCCGTCTCCCGGACATCGAGGCCTCCGAAGAACCTGGCCTCCACCACACTCGCCGCCCTCGGATACACCTGACTGAATCGCTCGAGCTGGTCGTGCAGGGCCAGGACCTGTTCATCGCTACCGACGGCGATGTCGACGTCGGCCGCGTCAAGCTCGACATGGACTCCCATGCGTTTCGACGCGCGCCGCCGCCGCGCCGAGTCGACGAGGACCTGTCGCATGGCCCGCACGACGATATGCCGAAGGTGCTGATCGCTCTCGACATGTCGCGGCCGCGCTGCCATGAGTTTGAGCCACGCCTCGGCCACGAGGGATGTCGTGGTCAGCGTGGAGTACGGGTCGCGCCGTCTCAGCGCAGTTGCGATGCGCCGCAGCTCGTCGTAGGCCAGGCTGTGGACGCTGTCTCCAAAGGCGCCATGCGCCGTCGCTGCGGCGAGCGAATCTGTCGATGGGATTTCCAGAGGTACGCTCAGGCAAAGGCTCGCTGAAGTTAAGCGCTGCCAATATGCAGGGTGATCACGGCGCAGCAAGCGGCGTTACCGGTGCGGGGCATGTCCACCGTGACAATTGGGTGGGTGCTGGACGCCCCAGGAGATCGAGGTGTTCCACCCTCGGCTGCCCGCGCAGGATCATCGTGAGTGAAGTACGCGCGGCCCCGCGCGGAACAACGCGCGCACCGTGTTCGCTTCGCCCAGACGCACCACGCAGCGCTGCAGCCCGGTGCAGACACCGGTCCATCCGACGAAATGGCTGCCCGCCGTTGGTGTGGCGCTCAGGGTGAGGGTCGTCGCGCGCGGAAACGCCCCCTCGCATCGCGACGAAGAGCAGGCGAGGCCCGACGGCCACGAGGCCACGACGCCGACGCCATCACCCTCGAGCTGGATCGACACGGAGTCCTGATCAACGACCGCCACCGCGACGGGCTCGCGGACGCGCGGCTCATCGGTGCCCGAGCCTTGGGCAGCGAGGGGATGGGTCAGGACGAAGAGGGCGGCGATGGCGAACAGAGTCGAGCGGCGCATGGCGTGGGTGGTGGAGTCACCCGGAGAACGCCACGACGCAGGGATCTCTTACATCGCCGCTCCCTCGGGGTGGCCACCGCCTACCAGGAGTGGCATGGCAGCGCCACTTATGCGCCAAATATCCTGATCGTAAACCTCTATCGCACAACACCTTGCGCCGCTCGCGCGGGACGCGACGCAAACAGATGATTGCAGTCGCGCGAACGGGCAGCGCCCCGGCCTCCGACCGCGGAACACCGGAGCGCGCCTACCCGCTGCCCAATCCGAGCTCTCTCAACGGTCAGGGAGTGACCGTCACCAGCATCACTG
>JAEUJK010000420.1 GCA_016794735.1 Gemmatimonadota bacterium
TCCCTGCGCGATGGTGCGCGCCAGCGAACTCCCCGCCTGGCCGACGATCGACGGATCGAGGTTGTCGAGGAACAGCTCGATCGCCCCGTCGTCCACCGTGAGCGGCGTGAGGATGTAGCTGCGACCGGCGAAGGCGAGCAACGCCACGCGGTCGCCCCGTGCGAGGTCGCGGTAGCGCCGCACCTCCTGCTTGAGCCGCGAGAGTCGGTTGG
Organism: Gemmatimonadota bacterium; assembly: GCA_016794735.1. GTDB lineage: Bacteria > Gemmatimonadota > Gemmatimonadetes > Gemmatimonadales > Gemmatimonadaceae > RBC101. The sequence goes on from JAEUJK010000420.1 coordinate 213, forward strand.
GGGCCTCGTCCGTCGCCAGCATCGAGAGCGAGGCATCGAGGGCGAGGACGACGTCCACCCCCTCGCCACGGACCGCTTGCGCTTCCTCTCCCCAGCGGGGGCCGGCAAAGGCGATCCCGGCGAACACCCCGACGAGGGCGAGTCTTGTCACGCGCCACGCCGACTGCCTTTCGACATCCGGCGCGAGGCGCTCGATCAGGTGGGCCTGTGCAAGACGGACGAGCCGCCGCCCCAACTGCCGATGTCCCGCGACGACGAGGCTGACGACCCCAACGACCGTCAGCAGGGCGACGAGGAGCAGGAGGGGCGAATCGACGTACCCGAGGAGGCTCATGCGGCCTCCGGCACGCGCGTGGTCGTAACCACCGCCTCGTGGACTTCCTCGCAGATCGCGCGGCACTCTGCGGCGTGGGCCATGGCCTGCTGCGACCCGACCCGCCGCCGGGCGAACTTCACGAGGTCCGCCTCGTGCAGGATCCGCGCGAGGCGGGCCACCGGGATGAGCCGGTCGGCGCGCACGAGGTGCAGCAGCTCACCCGTGGTGAGCGCCGTACGCGCGAGGGGGCGCGCTGCCGCGAGGTAGTCCCGCAGGATGTCGGTGAACAACGTGACGTGTTGGCCCGTCTCTCCCGCGGACATGAGGCCCAGGGCGTCGACGCGTGCGAAGGCGCGCGTGGCCACCGTATACGGATCCACCACGGGGGCGGCACGTTGCGGACGACGACGCCACCACCACCAGAAGAGGGCGCCGAGGATGGCCGCGCTGAGGATGACGGCCAGCCACCACCACCAGGGCATGCCGAACTCGTAGACCGGGCGCGGGGGTCGCGGCACACGTTGCGCCGTGTCGGCCGGGAGCACACTCGCGACCATGATCGACAGGTCGGTCCCGACCGCGATGCGCCGGGTCTCCCCATCGCGGGTCGCGAGGATGTCCTCGAAACGCAGCGGCCGCGACCCCACGTCCCACGCCGCAAGTCGGTAGGTGGCCGTCATCTCCACCGCCGTCGTGTCGCCGGCATCGGTGATGACCACCCGGTCCAGCGGTTCGACCGCGAAGGCGCTGTCCGGACTGTCGGGGAAATCGAGCACCGTGCCTAACGGCGCGCGCACCCGAATCACCACGCGAAACGGGTCGCCAACGGTCACCGACTCCGGCGACACGACCACGCCGCGCTGGATACCCGACGGCGCCTGCGCGCCGGCGGCGGACGCCAGCAGCGCGAACAGGGCAAGCCACACGCGTCTCATCCGCGCGCCACCCGGCGCTCGCGCGCCCGGAAGAACCGCATCAGCGGCTCGATGAACGAGGCCTCCGTCGTCACCGGGATCTCGTCGATCGCCAGGCGCCGCAGCAACTGGCGCTTGGCCGCCCGACGCTCGGCCATCGTGCTCGCATACGCGGCGCGCACGCGCGGATGGCTGGTGTCCACCGACACGAGCGCCCCACTCTCGGGATCACGCAACGTCGCCAGCCCCACATCGGGCAACTCGTACTCGGCGGGGTCCTCGACCCGCGCGACGACCACATCGTGCCGCTGGTTGAGGAGCTTCAGCGGCCGCTCGATCGCCGGGTCGTCGAGGTCGGTGATGAGGAAGATGATCGCATGCTGCGAGAGCATCTTGCGCAGGTGGTCGAGCGCCACGCCGATGTTGGTGCCGGTGCCTTCGGCGCGGTGCACGAAGATGTCGCGCAGGATGCGCAGCGCGTGGCGACGTCCCTTGCCTGGCGGGACGAAGTGTTCCACCCGATCGGTGAACAGCAGGGTGCCCACCCGGTCGTTGTTACGGACCGCGCTCATCGTCAGCACGGCGGCCAGCTCCGTGGCCAGCTCCACCTTGAACCGGTTGACCGTGCCAAACTGTCCGGAGCCGGACAGGTCGACGACGAGCATCAGGGTCAGCTCGCGCTCCTCGATGTAGCGCTTCACGAACGGGCGCCGCATGCGCGCGGTGACGTTCCAGTCGATGGAGCGCACCTCGTCGCCGGGCTGGTATTCGCGGACCTCGGCGAACTCCATCCCCTGCCCCTTGAAGATCGAGCGGTACTCGCCGGAGAACAGCGAGTTCACCAGCCGGCGCGTGCGCAGCTCGATCAGCTTGACCTGGCGCAGCACCTCGGGCGAGATCCCGATCGCCGACGACGCGCCCTTCGGACGCGCCTCGCGGTCCGGGCGGGCGCCGTTCGGTGCGCGGGGGGTCGACGAGGACGGAAGCGCGGGCATGCGCGACGCGACGTTAGGGGGCTTCCACCGTGTCGAGGATCTTGCGGACGATGTCGTCGCTCGTGACCTCCTCGGCCTCGGCTTCGTACGTCGTGAGCACGCGGTGGCGCAGGACGTCGGGCGCGATCGCCTTCACGTCGTCCGGGGTGACATAGGTGCGGCCGCGCAGGAACGCGTGGGCACGCGAGGCCTGCGCCAACGCAATCGTCGCGCGCGGCGACGCGCCGAACTCGATCAACGGGGCCAGGTCCTTGAGTCCCGCCTCGGCCGGCACCCGCGACGCGTGCACGACATCCACGATGTAGTCGACGATGCGCTCGTCCATGTACAACTCGGTGATGCGCTGCCGCGCGCCGAGGATGCCATCAGGCGTGGCCACGGCATTCACGGGAATCGGTGCCCCGCTCGCCATGCGCCGCATGATCTCCTTCTCGTCGTCCCGCGTCGGATACCCCACGCGCAACTTGAGCATGAAGCGGTCGACCTGCGCCTCGGGCAACGGATACGTGCCTTCCTGCTCGATCGGGTTCTGCGTGGCGAGCACCAGGAACGGCTCCTCGAGCCGGAAGGTCTGGCCACCGAGGGTGACCTGCTTCTCCTGCATCGCCTCGAGCAGGGCCGCCTGCACCTTGGCCGGAGCGCGATTGATCTCGTCCGCGAGCACGATGTTCGCGAAGATCGGCCCGCGCTTCACCGAAAACGATCCCGTCGACTGGTCGAAGATCTGCGTGCCGACGACGTCGGCGGGCAGCAGGTCGGGCGTGAACTGGATGCGCTGGAACGTCGTGTGGATCGTCTCGGCGAGCGTCCGCACCGTGAGGGTCTTGGCCAGGCCTGGCACCCCTTCCAGCAACACGTGCCCGCCGGTGAGGAGTGCAATGAGCAGGCGCTCGACCATGTACTCCTGTCCGACCACCCGCTTCCCGACTTCGCGGGTCACTCCCTGCACCAGCGCCATGTCGGCGCTGTTCACGGCTGGCATCGTCACGCGTCGCGTCTCCTCTTGCGGCTTCGATCATACCCCCGGCGTGGGGGACGTGGTTCCTTGGGCGCGGGGGCCACCGGTTCGCCGATGTGCTCCGACAGCAGGAGCATCTCGCGAGA
>JAEUJK010000424.1 GCA_016794735.1 Gemmatimonadota bacterium
GAGTCGAAGTGGGCCTGGATGCGGGCCACCTCGACGGCACGGGGGCTGGCCACGGGGTCGATGGGCGGCGACACGCCCGCGAGGGCGGCCAGGGTCACCGCGGCAGAAACCGGAAGGACAAACCAGCGCAGCATGGGGCCCCCTTGGGGAGATGGTCCGGAGGCGACACCGGACCATCCGGGGCACCACTACCGGGTCGTCCCTCGGGTGCCCCGTCCAGCGTGGGTCAGGGCCTACCGATGGTGTACAGGAAGGCGGTGAACTGCATCTCCTCCCACGTCTGGTCCCCCCAGCGCACGTCGATCTTCGGGTCCGGGTTCGCCGGGTTCGCGGCCGAGTTGTCGTACCAGGCACGGGCCTCGATCTTCGCCCCAGCGGGAAGCACGACGGGCTTGGCAAACATGTAGTAGGTCTGCCAGTTGAAGTCGTACTTCGGGACCGAGAGGATGGACTCGGTGCGGCCGTCGGGGTAGACCACGCGATACTCCCACTTCTTGCCGCGCAGGTGCGTGTGCGGGAGGATGCCCCAGATCTTCACTTCGCGCCGGAACCCGACTTCCGAGGGGACCTCTACATCGGCCTTGCCGGCCGGCAGGACGAACGCGTTGTTCACGAAGGTGCCGGCGCGAATCTCCTCGGCCGGCGGCCCGTCGGCGAACTTGAAGCCGATCTGCGTCTGGTCCTTCATGGCGTGTCCGTGCGCCGTGTAGTGCATCTGCAGCGTGAGGACGGCGCCGGCCGGGACCTTGAGCGCGGTGCCCGCCGGGAAGTACTGGATCTCGGTGCCCGGGGCCATGCCGGCAATCATCGGCCCGGTGCGCCGCTGCGGACGGTTGGGGTCGCGCGGCTCCTGCTGGGCCAGGTGCGCTTCATTGAAGAACATGAGCGGCGGCGTGCGCGGGGCGCCGGGGGCGGCCGCGGGCGGCGGGGCCGCACCAGCGGGTGGTGCCGGCGGGCGCGCGTAGACGATCACGTGGTGCACCACCTCACGGGCGCCAGGCAACATCTCGATGGCCTGCACCCACTTGTCCTCGGTGAAGTTGGTCGGGATCTCGATGTACTGGTATTCGATGGTGCCCTTGGCGGGGACCTCGAACGGCTCCGGCATCTTCAGCACGGCGTCGGGGGTGCCCAGTTGCCAGGAGCTCGGATACACGGGCGCGGCGGGCGCATCGGCGGGATTGCCCTCGGGGGTTCCGCCGTCAATCCAGGCGAGCACCGTGTTCTTCTCGGCGTCAGCCAGGCGCCGGTCGTTGCTGAACGTTCCGTGCGGCGCGTCGGCGTGCCACGGGGGCATGTAGCCGGTCCCGATGGCGTCACGCATCTCACCCGCAGAGCGTCGCGCGTCGTCGTAGGTCACCAACGGCATCGGGCCCATGCCACCCTTGCGATGGCAGACCGTGCAGTTGCGATAGAGGATCGGGGCGACGTCCTTGCTCCAGGTCGGCGCCGCGCTGTGCGGCTGTGCTGCGGCGTCACCCGCGAGCATCGTGAGGCCGGCAACAACACCGGCGGCGAGGGAACGAAGGAGCGAGAGGTGTTGCGGCATCGGACGCACCCGGGCTGAGGTCGCAGGAGCGTTCACGATCACCGCGTCTGGCAAAAACCGCAACCTCGGGAGTGATGGCCCGCCGGTTTGGCGGGCATCGCGGTCATCACGTGGGGGCGCCGAGGTGGGTGCGACCCTCGGCGCCGTCGGCCTCAGGAGCCGGGCAACCGCGGGGCGCTGTCGCGTTGGAGGCGGCTCACCCGCTCGACCTCCGTGGCGATTGCGTCGATGGCGTGTTCGATGCGTTCGATGCGCGGGTCCGTTTGTCCGGTGGGCAGGGTCTGCCCCGGGATCCAGCCCGCATTCCTCCAGGTGCGCGCGAGCGGGGAGTCCCCCGGAATCAGGTGCGGCTGGTGGCAGACGGGACAGCGAAGTCGCTTGGTCGTCTGCCGCCACGCGAGGTACACCAAGCCGGGGATGACGAAGGGAACAAGCAGGATCGCGCCGATCCACGGGCTGCCAGGAAGTTCTCCAACAGCGGACTCGGATCCACACCACGTGCAAAGCCAGGAACGAGGAGGCAAGGAGCTTGGGGAAGGGAGATGAAATGGGAAGGGGACTGGACTACTGCACCGCGTTGCGCAGCGTGTGCTTCGTCAGCCACTCGTGTTCGCGACGAATCTTGTCGATCTGGTGGTAGTACTCGCCGAGTCCGTGTCCCTCGCGAGGATAGAACACGAGCTCGACCGTCTTGCCGCGGTCCTTCAGGTTGCGGAAGTACTCCATCGGCTGGCCGATCGGCACGCGCTCGTCGTTCGACCCGTGCAACATGAGCAGCGGCGTGGTGACCTTGCTCGAATACTGGATCGCCGACCGGGAGCGATAAAACTCGAGCGACTTGTTGGTGAGCGTGCCGTCGAGTTGCGGCATGCCGTCGTAGAAGGTGCCGATGTACCCGGGGATGTCGGTGGTGCCGTACATGCTTTCCATGTTGGAGAGGCCGGCACCCATCATCGCGGCCTTGAAGCGTCCGGTCTGCGAGACGACCCAGCCGGTCATGTAGCCGCCGTAGCTCCAGCCGGTGACGGCGAGGCGCGTCGAGTCGGCGATGCCGCGGCGCACGAGTTCATCGACGCCACTCATGATGTCGCGATAGTCGCCACCGCCCCAGTCCTTGATGTTGCCGCGCATGAACTTCTCGCCGTACCCGGTGGAGCCGCGCGGGTTGGGGTAGAGCACCGCCCAGCCCTGCCCGGCGTAGTACTGTCCCGGCGAGCCCCAGTTGGCCTTGAATCCGTTGGTGTGGGCGCCGGTGGGGCCACCGTGCACGTCGACCTTGAGCGGCACGCGCTGCCCCGGGCGGTAGCCGACCGGCTTGAGGAGGATGCCCTCGACCGTCCATCCGTCCGGGGCCTTCCAGGTGACGACCTCGCTCTCGCCTAACGCGATGTTGGCGAGCTGCGGGTTGACCGTCGTGACCTTGCGCGGGTTCGCGAAGTTGGCGTCGGTGAGGTACACGTCGGCGGGGGACATCGGCGTGTCCATCGCGAAGGCGACCACCCGCTCGTCGTCGGAGAACGAGGCGCCGCGGAGCTGCGTGCCGGTGGAGAGGCGCTGGTACTGCCCGGTGGCCGGCGTGTAGGTGTACATCGCGCCGAAGACGCGGTCCTGCGTGGAGACGTAGAGGCGCTGCCCGTCGCGCGACCAACGCAGCTGCCCGGCGGAATAGTCCCACGTGGGCGAGGCGCCGCTGCGCGCCGTGCGGGCCGCGATGTCGTACAGGTAGACGTTGGTGTTGTGCAGCGAGCGCGGGTACATCCCGTCCGCGTTCGGCTTCCAGTCCTCGAGGAGGGCACCGAAGGCCAGGGTGCGTCCATCGGGTGACCAGACCGGCGTCGACTGGATCGTCATGTTGGCCGGGCCCGCGACCTTCTCGGTGGCCTTCGAGCTGACGGTGAGGATCCACGCCTCGCGTCGCTCGTCACGAATGAGCGTGGTGGGACGAGCGAGGTACGCGAGGCGCGTGCCATCGGG
>JAEUJK010000442.1 GCA_016794735.1 Gemmatimonadota bacterium
TGGCGCATTTGCGACGCGTCCAGGTCGCGGGTCCGGTTCTCATCCCCATCGTATCCCGGCGACCACGCCGAGTACGCGGCAGCGATCTCGCTCATCGGCCGGGAATGGGTGTCCGCCGGAGTTCGGCGATCTCGCGCAGCATCCCCTGCACCATCGCTTCCGCGATCACACGCCCCTTCTCCCGCGTGGCCAACGTCGCGTTGCCGAAGATCCCGGTCACGGACCAGACCTTGCCCTCACGCGCGGCCGTGGCCGAATCCGGCGTGAGCCCGCCAGCGCCCGGATGGTAGTCGTCGCGTGCGCGTTCCATGCGCACCTTCTCGGGATACATGTACAACGCCAGCGAGGTCTCGATCTCGTCGGCATGGGTGCCGCCCTTCTGCTGGCGCACGCGGTCCTCGGCGTCCTTGCCGACGGCGAGGATGTCGGTGTAGCGGACGAGCAGGCCGTCCGCCGTGAGCAGGTCCCGGGACGGGCCTAACGCGCGCAACGTCGAGACGCCGGTGTTCAGGATGTAGAACCGCCGCGGCCCGTGGCGGGCGATCGTGCGGATGATGTCCACGAGCATGTCGCGCGCCGTCTCGAGGCGCACCGTCGTCGACCCCGGGTAGTCGACAAACGATGGATAGAAGTGATAGTTGACCGTCGGGTAGAGCACGACCGGCGTCTCCGCGATCACGCGCTTCGTGAAGTACTCGGCCAGGAGGAAGTCGTTGTTGAGCGGCAGGTGCGGGCCATGTTCCTTGGCCTCGGCGCCGATCGGGATCACCACGACCACCGAGGTATCCAGGATGGCTCGCGCCTCGGTCCACGGCAGGTCGGCGATGCGCACGCTGCGGGTGAGTCGCGCCTGCGCCGGCAGGGCGAGCGGCATCGCGAGGAGGGCGGCGAGGCAGAGGGAACGCATGGCGGATCCTCGGTGGGGGACGATCGTTCGCTACGGCGTCGGGGCGAAGTCTATCAGCAGCGGCCCGGGCCCGGGCACGGTCGCGATGCCAAGCGCAGCGCGCAGGACGGCACGCTGGCCGGGCGCGTCATGCGGCCGCCCCAGGGGGTACCCGTGCGCGTACGGGACCCAGAGGGCCCGCGGTGGGGCCACCGCCTCGGCCACGAGCTTGAGCAGCTGGATCGCCACGGTCGTGATCCCCTGCCGTTCGCACTCGGCCGCCACCAGACTCACGGTCTGGGAACACATGGGTCAGACCGGGACCAGCAGTGCCAGATCCACCTGGTCCTTCACGAGGGTGTGGACCGCATCCGGCGCGGTCTGCTTGACCAGGCGACCCGTGGTGGTCTGGCTGCCCATGCACGAGAGGTGGCGCGGTGCGACCTCACCGATCTCGCCGAGCGATTGCAACTCCTTCAGTCGATCGATGGGGAACCCGAGATTCGCGTCCTGCTGGATCCCGGAGTGATCGAACGCCCACGAGCGGTGGCTTTCACCGAGATCGCTGACCGGCGTGTTGGTGTCGATGATACGGAACGAGGGATCGCCGCCACGCACGGTCGCGTCGAACGGTTCCTGGCCCTGCGGTGAAAAGCCGGCGGACGACACGAGCGCCACGCGGCACTCGGCGAGGGGCCGGCGCAGGGGCGTCCACGGCGTTGGCCGGATGCGTCGCCACGGGTAAGCGCGCAGGAAGAGTCGTGCGCGTAACGGGAGCTCGTCGAGTTCGGCCACGTGTATGGGATGGCAGACGGCAGACGGCAGACGGCAGACGGCAGACGGCAGACGGCAGACGGCAGACGGCAATTCGAGGGTAAAGCACGAGCGCCCCGGCCCGCAATGGACCGAGGCGCTCGCTGACGTACGGTATTGCCTTAGAACGACACGCGGAACGACAGCTGCGTGCGCCAGAAGTTCGAGACGAACGCGCCGTTGATGTACTCGGCGTTGTTCTGGATGTTGTCGAACTGGACGATCGGCACCGCGGTCTTGGGATCCGCGGAGGACTGACCGGCGTGCGAGAGGAGCGGGATGTTGCTGTTGGAGCC
>JAEUJK010000447.1 GCA_016794735.1 Gemmatimonadota bacterium
CCGGCGACCGTGACGGTGCGTTCCTGCATGGCCTGCAGCAGCGCGGACTGCGTCTTTGGCGGGGCGCGGTTGATTTCGTCGGCGAGGACGATGTTCGCGAAGACGGGACCCTTCACGAACTTGAAGACGCGACGCCCGGTGGCGTGGTCTTCCTCCAGGAGTTCGGTGCCGGTGATGTCGCCCGGCATGAGGTCCGGCGTGAACTGCACGCGGGAGAACTGCAGGTCCATCGCCTCGGCGAGGGTCTGGATGAGGAGCGTCTTGGCGAGACCCGGCACACCGACGATGAGCACGTGGCCGCCGGCGAGGATGGCGCAGACGAGGTTCTCCACGACGTCGTGCTGGCCGACGATCTTCCGCCCGATCTGTTCCTTGAGAGTGGTGCGGGCGACGGCGAGTTTCTTGAGCAACTCGAGGTCGCGCGCGTCGTTCAGTCTATCTGCGGAAGTCCCCACGACAGGTCAGGTTGGAGGTCCAAGGTCGGCGGAAGGTAATGGCCGTACCGCAAGGGGATAAGAGCGCGGCAGGGCGGGGCGCGCGGGTGGCGTCACGCGTCGCAAGATCCTGCAAGAAATCCGGCCGACCCGGGACTCAGGGCAGCGTGAACTTCGTGCGGTGCTCGATGGGGTGCGAGCTGCTCTTGAGGGTGACGACGGCGACGAACTCACCGTGGAGGTCACGCGGGGTCCAGTCCGCCTCGTAGGAGAGCGACTCGTCCTGCTCCAGGACGCGGTTCTGCATGGCCTGGGTGAAGAGGCGCCCCTCGCTCCAGCGCCACATGACGCGGCCCACGGAATCCTGGACCTCGAAGTCATGCGTGAGGCCGGAGGGGAAGGCGACTTCCACCTTCTTGGCGGCCTCGTTCCGGACGTGGAGGGCGAGGACGACTTCTTGTCCGACGGCGACGTTGACGTCGGAGACCAGGGAGCGGCTCCCGGACTGCGGCTTTCTGGCGTGGGTTTCCCCTACAGGCGGCCGAGGACCACAGGCGTAGGTGGCCAGGGCAGCGACGAGCAGGGAGGGGGCCAGCTTGAGGAGCACGGAACCGAAGGGGGCGGGGTCACGAAACCGACAGGGTCGAACTTATCCACAACCTAACGAGATGTCAATAGTTCCTATCGCGTAAGCTGTTGGAGCCCATGGCCTTGGGTATGGGACTCTCACGTTGAGCATTGCTCAGGTCGCAGGGGGGTCGTTCGCTTGCGAAAAATTTCACAAAGTCCTAGATTCCGCGCCGGAAATGCCCCCCGAGCCCCCCGGTTTTTCCCCCAACCAGGACCCGGCGGCCGAGGCCGCCCGGGAAGCGCGGAGCGGGTGGAAGTACGCGGGAATCGGGCTGCAGTTCGCGGGATCGATCCTGCTGTTCCTGTACCTCGGGCAATGGGTGGATCGGCGGCTGGGTTCGGAGCCTGTGGGACTGATTCTTGGCGTGTTTCTCGGGGCCGGGGCGGCGTTTGTGAGTATGTATCGGCGGTTGATGGCAGATCTTGCGCGCGACGAGCGGCGACGCCGTGGGCAGGGGCCGACGTGAGTCGCGGGGCGCGGTTTGCCGTGACCAGCCTGGTGCTGGTCGGGTTGGTCGGGATGTTGCTCCGCCTGGCCTACACGTCGGAAGCAGGGCAGCGGGCGGTGCTGGCGGCGGCGGTGGTGGCGCTGGTGGTACAAGGCATGGCGTGGGGGATCATCCGGTGGATGGGGCCCCAGCAGGTGATGGCGGCGTGGGGCGCGGCGGCGCTGGTCCGGGCGGTGGCCCTCGTGGGGTTTGCCATCGCAGGTCCGCGACTCGGCGGCCTGCCCCTGGAACCTGCTGCAATCAGTTTGGCAGTCTTCCTGTTCGTGACGACGCTGGTCGAACCACTTTTCCTGAAGTCATGAGCGCACTTCGCTCCGTTTGTTTCGCGTGGGTGTTGGGGATGGCGGCGGCGCTGCCGCTGGCGGCGCAGGAACACGCCCCCGAGGGCGAGGCCGCCAAGGTCGACATCATCACGCCCCACATCACGGACGGCTACCACATGGAGCTGCCGTGGTTTGCCCCGCCGTTCTACAAGGAAATCTGCCTGGGCCGCCACGTTGGCGAACACGGCTGCGAGGCGCTCTGGCCGGACATCCACGTCGGGCCGCTGACGCTCAACCTGTCGCCCACGAAGCACGTCGTCTTCCTCTTCATCGCGGCGTTCGTGGTCAGCGCGCTGCTGATTGGCGCAGCGCGGGCCCACAAGCGGCACACGCACGCGGTCGGTCGCCCGCGCGGCTTCTCCGCCGGCGTCGAGGCGATGGTCCTCTACATCCGGAATGAAGTCATCCTGCCGAACGTGGGCCACCACGGCAACGGCTTCGTGCCGTACCTGCTGACCTGCTTCTTCTTCATCCTCACCGCGAACCTCCTGGGGCTCATCCCCTACGGCTCCACGTCGACCGGGAACATCGCGGTCACCGG
>JAEUJK010000461.1 GCA_016794735.1 Gemmatimonadota bacterium
GAGACACCCAGCGTGATGTAGGCCCACAATGCCTCGAGCATGCCCGCGCCTCACTCCCCCGTGTCGGTGGCGCGCATCCCGAGCCCGAGGATACGCCCGAGGAGTTCGGGGTACGCAAGCCCCCAGGCCCGTGCCGCCGAGGCGTACTCCTCGCCCTCGGTGAGGTCGGGATTGGGGTTGGCCTCGAGGAACCAGAGGTGCCCCTCCGGGCTCAACCGATAGTCCAAACGTGCGTAGCCGGTGAGGCCCAGGATCCGGTAGATGCGCTTGCTGAGGTGCCCGATCGTGGCGGCGCTCGCCGGCGGCAGCTCGTCGGCCGCCCGCTGCTCGATGCCGTAGCGCTGCTGGTACTCCAGGTTGTGCTTGGCCCGCGCGGTGGCAATCACCGGCATTTCCGGCGACGCCTTCTCGAACACGAGCTCACGCGGCGGAAAGGCAATCAGCCGGTCGTTACCCAGGACGCCGACGTACAACTCCCGCCCGGAAATGAACTGCTCGACGAGTGCGTCCGTCCCGATGCGACGGTGCACGAACGCCACGCGCTCGGCGAGGTCTTCATCCGTGTGCACGAGTGACGCCTGCGAGATGCCGAGCGACGAGTGCTCGGTGAGGCTCTTCACGATGAGCGGGAACGCCAGCGCCCGCGGTCGTCGCACCTTGCGCCCCATCGGGAAGACATGGAACGCCGGGACACGGATGCGGTGGTAGATCAGGACCTTCTTCGCCAGCGACTTCTCGCCCGAGACGAACAGGCCCCGCGGGTTGCACCCCGTATAAGGCACCCGCAGCAGCTCCAGGAACGCGGCGACGTTGTAGCCGTGCAGCGTGTTCGACGCGAAATCCTCGAGCAGGTTGAAGACGATGTCGGGGGCGAAGTCGTCGATCGCCTGGCGGATCGGGCGCAACTCGTCGTAGACGCCGAGCGGTCGCACCTCGTGCCCGATATCGCGCAGCGTGCGGATCACGTCCCACTCGGTGCGGTACCGCGCCGCCTCGGCGGGCGGCAAGGACTCGATATCGTCCGGCGGCAGGTTCCGCGGATCGGTGAGCAGCAGGACCTTCAGTCGCTTCGTCGCCATCAGAGGGCAATCCAGTCGCGACGGCCCTGCTCGTACAGGAAGTGCATCGTCTTCACGGTCAGGAGCACGGCAAAATCGGTGACCAGCTGGCGTTCGGACCCGACCACCCGCAGCTGCAGGTGGCTCAAGCGCCCGATGATGTTCCCGAGCACGGTGTCCAGTGTGTACTGGTACTCACCGGTCCAGCGCGCCACCAGTCGTCGCACCTCCCCGCGGTGGCGTCGGACAAACGATGACGCCGCCTCGCGCCGCCGGTGGTGCGGTTGGTCGGAGAAGAGCCGCTTGAGGTCGGCGTCGTAGATGTTCGGGTAGATCACGGTGTACTTGCGCCGGCGCTCGCGATAGTGGTCGCCTAACGTGAGGCGCAGCCGGTGCAACGGCTCGACCTCCTTCCGCACGGTCACCACGGGCTTGCGGTCCGCGAGGTCGGCCATGAGGTCGTCCACGTACTCGAGCTTCTTGAGCGCCGGCCACCCGGCATATCGCTTGCGCCAGTCCGAACGCGGGCGCAGCCACTCCGCGAACGTCTCGGCGAAGTCCTCGTCCGGGTGACTCTGCGCGTACCAGAGGCGCAGGTGCTGCACGTAGCGCTTGGACGCGGGGTTGGGCCGGTAGAACTCGGGATAGCGGGTGGACGACTTCCCAAAGACCTGCTGCCAGCGCTTGCGGCGGTGCAGCTGGTAGGCGTGCTGGATGGCGTGGCCGGTCTCGTGGCGCATGATCCGCAGGCAGTCCGCATTCGACGCGCCCTCGACGTCGAGGAACTGGCTGCGCTCGAGCCGGCGCAACCGCTTGTGCGCGAGGTAGAACGGGATCGCGAAGCCGGGGACTCCCTCCGGCGAGAACCACTCGCTCGAGAGCCATATGTGCGGATGGATCCCGACCCGACGCGCCACCAGCTCCGCGTGCAGCTTGTCGATCAGCGGCTGCAGGTGCGTCCCCTCGATCGTGAGCCCCAGGTCCTTCAGGCGCATCCGCATCAGCTTCTCGTCGGAATAACGCGACCAGGGGTACCGGAGGGGCATGCGGGGTGGGCGATGGTGGCGGAGAGAAGGAAAGGTGCCGGCCGACCGCCCAATCGCCAGTGGCACAAACGACGAGGGGGCGGAACGCCATGGCGCCCCGCCCCCCGATCATGCACCCGCGGTGGCCCTAGGCCCCGCCTTCCGTCTTCGCATCCTCGGCGGCGAGTCGGTAGATCGAGACGATCCGCCCGTTCTTCACCTCTTCGCCCACCTCGAGTCGACCCCAGACCCCCGTCGGAAGGTGCGTGAACTTCGCCTTCTTCCCGGGCTTCATGGTGATCATGATCCAGTCGTTGAGCCGCACGGGCGCCCCGAAGTAACACATGTCGATGCTCGCGTTGAGCATGAACTTGGTCACCCCCTGGGCGTCCAGGTCCAGCGGCAGCATGAATCCCTTGAGGTAGACCATCTTCCCGTTGAGCGCCTTCACGCTCGTCGGGATCTCATTCTTGGGCGGCTTGGCCGTCGGGTCGAGCGGGTCCGGCATCTCCCAGTCGTACCCACTGAGGATGTTGAATCCCACGTACTGAAAGCCCTTGGGCACATCGTCCTGTGCCCCGGCCACCTGGGCGATCGTGAGCGTCAGTGCAGCCAGCAGGGTCGTGCGTCTCATGAGTCGTCTGCGGTAGTGGTTCCGTCGTACCCCGGGGTGAAGGCCGGCGATCCCTCGCCGACCGTGCCAGCGCCCGGGTCCATCTCATCCCGGGCGCTGGACCATGGTCCTAGTCCCCCGGCGCGAGCCCGATCGCCCGGTGTTCCCCGGTCTTCTGGGCCACGTTGACCCCGAACTTCCGCGCGAACCAACTGCGCATCTCGTCGAGGATCTCATAGAATGTCGGGATTGCCACCAGCGTGAGCAAGGTCGAGGTGATCACACCGCCGATCACCGCGATCCCCAGGGGGGCCCGGAAGGCCGACCCTTCACCGCTCCCGATCGCCGTGGGCACCATGCCCGCGATGAGGGCAAAGGTGGTCATCAGGATCGGCCGGAGCCGGATGGCCCCTGCCTCGATGAGCGCCTCGCGCAGCGGCATGCCGTCCTTCTCGCGCGCCCACTTCGCAAAGTCGATCAGCAGGATGGCGTTCTTGGCCACGATCCCCATGAGCAGGATCACGCCAATGAGGCTCATGATGTTCACCGTGTTGCGCGTCAGGGCCAGGCTGAGGAACACCCCAACGAGCGACAGCGGCAGCGACAGCATGATGGCCAGCGGATCGAGGAACGACCCGAACTGGATCACGAGGATCAGGTACATCAGCCCGACGGCGATGCCCAGCGCGATGAAGATCTGGCTGAACGTCTCGGCCTGCATCTCGGCCTCGCCCCCCGTCGACACCCGGATCCCCTCGGCCTTGGTGAGCGCGTTGAGGGCCGCCATCGCGTCGTTCGTGACCTCACCGGCCGACCGGCCCGAGGTGTTGAACTCGACGTTGACGACGCGGTCCCGGTTGAGGTGGTTGATGACGGCGGGGCCCATTCCCTCCGTGATCGTCGCCACCTGGCTGAGCGGCATGGTGGAAGGCACGCCGTTCGGCCCCTGCACCACGAGCGGCAGCTGGCGCAGGTCCGCCACGCGTCGCCGCGCGTCGGGCGAGAGCCGCACGACCACGTCCCGCATCTCACCACTCGGGTCCTGCCAGTCACCGGCATCGATCCCGGCAAAGGCGGGGCGCAGCGACTGCGCGATTTGTCCCACGGTGAGGCCGAGCGATCCGGCCAGGCCGCGATTGAGCTCGACGTTCAGTTCCGGACGCTGGCCCTTCGACGACAACGCCACGTCCACGGCCCCCGGCACTGCGCGCACCGCCGCCAGCGCCCGCTGGGCAAACTCGTTCAGCGCGTCGCGATCGTTGCCGCGCACCTCGATGAGCACCTGCTTGCGGCCCCCACCGAAGTCCGTCGTGAACACCGCCACCGTCGCCCCACCGATGGACCCAAGCTCGCCGCGCAACACCGTGGCGAACTCCTCGATGTTCATCTCGCGCTCGCTCTTGTCCGACATCTTCACGTACAACTTGCCGATGTCCACGGCGCCCGCGTCACCACCGCCGAGCGTCGTATAGATGTAGCGCACCTCCGGGTGCGTCATCAGCACGCGCCCGACTTCCTCCGCCTTGAGCCGCGTGTAGTCGAGGTTCGATCCCGGCGGGGTCTCCACGTTGATGTTGATCTCGCCGTTGTCGTCCGTCGGGAAGAACGCGAACCCGACGTTCATGAACTGCGGCGCCACGCGCACCATCGCCACCGCCACCACGATGCCTAACGGCACGGCGAGGAGGCGCAGGAAGCGCTGCTTGACCACCGTCAACCCGAAGACCGCCACGGCGATCCCGGCCATGACGCCCAGGAACCCGGAGAGGCCGGTCGGCAGCAGGACAAACGCGCCGAGGAAGGTCCCGACGGCGATCACCACGATGGCCGCCCGATGGTCCAGCGCCCAGGCGATGACGCGCTTGTAGCGCTCGGCCATGCGGTTGAACCAGTTGTTGAACTTGTCGAGCTGCTTGGTGATCCACGCCTTCTCGTGCTCCTCCCGGTGCGGATCGGGCCAGTAGGCCGACAGCATGGGGTCGAGCGAGAACGAGACGAACAGCGACACCGCCACCGAACAGGCCATCGTCAGCGCGAACGGTCCCATCCACTGGCGCGTCACCCCGTACACCATGCCGATCGGGATGAACACCGCGAGAATGGAGAACGTCGTGGCCGCCACGGCGAGGCCGATTTCTGCCGTTCCCTCGCGCGCGGCCGTGAAGTGGTCTTTCCCCATCTCGACGTGTCGCACGATGTTCTCGCGCACCACGATGGCGTCGTCGATCAGGATACCGATGGCGAGCGACAACCCGAGCAACGACATCGTCTCGAGGTTGTAGCCGAGCACGTAGACCGCGATGAAGCCCGCGAGCACGGAGACCGGCAGGGCGAGGCCCGTGATGACGGTCGAACGCCAGCTGTTGAGGAAGAGGAACACCACGAGGACCGTGAGCAGCGCCCCCTCGATCAGCGATTCCTCGACGTTGGTGACCGCCTGCGTCACGTTGACGCCGCTGTTCTTCACGACGTCGATCTTGGTGCCCGCCGGCAGCGTGATCTTGTTCACCCGCTCGAGGATCTGGTCCGCGACCTCGGTGGTGCTGTAGCCCTTCGCCTTCTTGATGTCGATACCGACCGCCTCGCGCGGCGACGTCATCGCGGTGTCCTGGAACAACGCCATCGTGCGCGGCTCTTCCGTCCCGTCGACGATGTCCGCCACCTGCCCGAGCCGGATCAGCTGCCCGTTCCGCTCGGTGACGACGATGTTCGCGAACTCCTCAGGCCGCTCCAGGCGACCCTTCAAGCGAATGGACCGCTCGTCCTGCACGCCGTTCACCCGGCCCACCGGCGCCGCGAGGTTCTGCAGCTGGAGGGCCTGCACGATCTGCGACACGCCAATGCCGGCGGCCTGCATCGCGTCCGGACGGATCTGCACCGTGAGCTCGCGCTCGACCTTGCCCGGCACCGTCACCTCGGCGACGCCAGGAATCGAGCGCAACTCGCGCGTGATCCCCGGATCGACGAGCCGCGTGAGCTCGGCCGACGAGAGGTTCACCGACGAGACGGCCAGCGACACGATCGGGCGATCGGTGTCACTGACCTTCTTGATGATCGGTTCCTCCATCTCCGGCGGGAGGTCCTGCCGGATGCTCGAGATCGCGTCGCGAATGTCCTGCGTCGCTTCCTGCAGTGGCTTCTCGAACTGGAACTCGACGAAGACCTGGCCAAAGCCATCCTGCGCCGAGCCGTTGACGCGCTTCACCCCGGTGATCGACGAGAGCGCCTCCTCGATGGGGTCGAGCAACTCGCGCTCGACGCCGTCGGGCGACGCGCCGGGATAGATCAGGCCGACGGAGACAAACGGCGGCTGGACGTCGGGAAATTCATCGGTCTGGAGCTTGAAGAGGGCGAAGAGCCCCCCAACCACCAGCGCCAACATCGCAACGATCGTGATGACCGGTCGCTTGATGGCAAAATCGGAAATGAACATGAGGGGTGTTCCTGGTCAGTTCTTCGGCGCCGGCGCTGCCGGAGCCTCAGGGGTGGCCTTCGCGTCGGACGGCGTCGAGACCTTCACCGGCGTCCCCGGGGAGATCCCCTGGGCCGCCCCCACGAGGAGGGTATCACCCAGGGCGATCCCCTCGACGATCTCGACACGCTCCGTGTCCTCGTCCTTCAACCCGATCTTCACCTCCACTCGTTCCACACGGCCTCCCTTGAGGCGCAGCACGGCGGGACGCAGCCCGCGCATGTCCACCGCGGTCGCCGGCGCCGTCAGCCCCTCGCGCTTGTCCGCCGCCACGCGGCCTTCCGCGAACAGCCCGCCCACGAGTCCACCCCGCGCATTCGGGATCGACACCACCACCTTCACCTGGCCCGTCGTGGCATCGGCCTCGGGATTGATGCGGGTCACGCGCCCCTCGAAGTTGCGATCGGGGTAGCCACTCACCTGAAAGCGCACCGGCACGCCGACGCGCACGGCGGTGAGCTGCGACGCCGCGATCGAGCCCTCGAGCCGCATGCTCGACGGGTCGATGATGGTGAACATTGCCGTCCCGGGCGACACGACATCACCGGCATTCGCCGTGCGGGCACTCACGATCCCGCCAAACGGGGCGCGCACCTGCGCGTCGTCGAGCTGCTTTTGCGCGAGCGTGAGCCGCGCCTGGGCATCGGCGAGCTGCGACTGGGCCGCCTCATGGTTCCAGCGCACGCTCTCGAACTCGCGGTCGCTGATGGCGCCTGCTTCCTTCAGCTTGGTGAAGCGGTCCAGCTCGCGCTGGGCCATGTTCAGGCTGCTTTGTGCGGTGTTCACCCCGCCACGCGCGGACAGGAAGGCATCGCGCATCGTGCGATCGTCGATGCGCGCCAGCACGGCACCGCGGGCCACGCGGCTCCCCTGGTCCACCATGGTTTGCACCACCGGCCCCGGCACCTCGGCGCGGACCGTGGCCTCACGGTCGGCCGTGAGCGAGCCGCTGATCGCCGGGCCGCTCGAGACCATCTCGCGCGCCACGACGGCGATGTTCTCGGGGCCGACGTTCATCGTCGCCACCGGCGCGGGATCGGCCGCACCCTTGGCGGCGGCTTCGGGTCCACCACACGCCGCGATCGCGCCCACTGCGACGACCGCCACCATTACACGATATGTCAACATGTTCTTGAGAGTTGGTTGTCGTCGGATCACTGCGGAATCTGCGTCGTCGCGGCCGTCGGGGTCGCCCGCGTCGTGCCCTGCTGTGGCGCCTGCACCCCGCCAGACGGCGCACCACCGGGTGCGCCCGCGCCGGCCCCACCACCAAAGCCCCCGGCACCGCCAAAGGCACCACCGCTGCTGCCTAACGGGAGGTCACGCAACAGGGCCAGGCGCATGCGCGCCACCTGCAGGTTGCGCGCGGCCTGCGCGCGGTTCACCGCCGCCTGCTCCAGCAGGAGCCGCGACTCGGACAGCTCGAGCTGCGTCGAGATGCCCTCGCGAAAGCGCACTTCGGCGATGCTGTACGCCCGCGCCGCCTGCTCCGACGTCCCCTGGCTGGCCCCGAACGCCGCCTCCGCCTGCTGCAACTGGAACACCGATTGCCGCGCATCGAGCGCCGCGAGTTCCCGCGTCTGCTCCAGGCGCGCCCGGGCCTCGTCCACCCCGGCCTGCGCGATCATCTGCTCACCGCGAATCCGCCCACCCACAAAGAGCGGGAACGAGGCGCCGAGCGTCACCGTCCAGTTGTTGAGGAACGAACCCCAGCTCGGGATTCCCGTCCCGAACCCGACGCGGCTGTACGCGCTGCTCAACGCGATGGTGGGAATCCACTCGCTCTTGGCGATCGAGAGCTGCGCTTCGGATGCCCGCACGTTTTCGTCGAGCTGGCGCACCGACGCACGCGCCGACGCCGACGTATCCGGCGTCGACCCGCGCAGGGCCACGTTGGCCACCTGCGCCACCGGCGCCGTCGCGGCATCGTCGATCGGTGTCGTCAGGCGGATCGGCTCGCCGTACGGAAGGTTGAGCAGCTGCTGCAACCGCAGGTACGCGAGATCACGGTCGGTCTGGCGCTGGATCAGGACCGGACGCTGGTTGTCGCGCGTCACCCGCGCACGCAACAACTCGAACTCCGACTGGTTCCCGACCTGCCGCGCGAGGGTCGTCTGTCGCAACGTGCCTTCGGTCTGCGCCAGGGACGACTCCGCGATGGCGACCAAACGATCCGCGAGGGCGGCATCGTAGTACGCCTCCGTTACCTGCAGCGCCATCAACGCCCGCTGCGACGACAGCTCGATGTCCGCCGACCGGCGCCCGGCCTGCGCCGCGCGATGTTGCGCCTGCACACGGCCACCGGAGTACAGCGTGAGTGCGCCATTGACGGCGAACTGGTACTGGTTGCGTGCACCAAAACCCACGCGCGAGAAGTCGAGTCCCCCGCCGCTCTGCGTACACCGCGAGAACCGCTCGAGCCCACGCACCCGGTCGGCGTCCGACGCGCCCGAAGGCGCGAGGTAGCGCAAGCACGGCTGGTAGTAGGTCGTCGTGTCGCGTGGCGGGGCCGGTGGCTCCGTCGCGGGCACGGGCGGCGGCGCCACGTTGAAGGCCGAGAACTGCGTGGCCAGGGTGCGCGTGTATCCAGCCGTTCCATTGACCTGCGGCAGGTACTGCGAGCGCGCCTGGAGGACCTGGCCGTCCGCGCGGCGAACGCCAGCCTGCGCGATGCGCACGGCCTCACTCTGGGCCTCCGCCATGCGAAGGGCCTCCTCCAACGACAGCGTGCGCGCCTGCGCAACGCCCGTCGCGGGAATCAGCGCCGCAAGGAGGAGCGTTCGAAACCACGAAGGGAGTGTCATGAGACGAAGGGAAGACAATGACGGAAGTTGGGTGCGAACGAACAACGGGTGATGGGTCATCCGACCCCTGCCTGCGCATCGGCAGAGCCGGCGCGCGCGAGGGGGTGGCCAAGGAAGGCGAGGAAGACGTGGACGTACTTGCGGGCCGCATCTTCCGCGGGCTCCGGATAGGCCGCCGGGACGACATCCCTGCCTAACGCATCGGCAAACAGCGACGAGGACAACATCGTGCACGCCGTGCGCAGCAGGTCGGTCTCTTCCGGGCCCTCCGGCGGGCGCACCTTCGCGGCGTATTCGTACAGCTGGTGCAGGTATGGCGCCTTGGCCTCGGCGATCACCCCGCGCATCTCGGGGTGTTCATCCAGCTCGGCCATCGTCCGGCGAATCACCGTGCGAATGCCGCGCATGTACGTGAGGTGGGAGGCCGACCACTCGACCAGCTCACGCTCGACGTCACCAGGCTGCGGTGGCAGGACACACGCGCACGACTGCGGCTGCACACAGGCCATGGCCTCGGTGAGCAGCTGCGCCTTGGAGCCAAACAGGCGGAACAGCGTGACTTCATTGACCCCGGCCACTTCGGCAATGCGCCGGGTCGTTGCCCCGCGAAACCCGGACTCGGCGAATACCCGAGCCGCGGCTTCGAGGAGCCTGTCGCGACTTACCATGAAATCGATTGCGTAAGGGAACCCCTTCGGGCGACGTGGCGTCGGCGAAACGGGGGCTTAAAGCAAGCACGTACTTGCACACAACGGCAGTCCCCTTACAACGGTTTCAACCAATTCCTGGGGGTAAGTGACCCGGCACAACCACAGTTCCGGTCGTGGTCCCGCCTCCCCAAGGCGCCCGGTTCGGTCACTCCGACCGCAGGGGTCGGTCGCAACGCCGGTTGCCGTTCGGTCAGGTGTTCCGAACCGGGCCGATTCCCTGCCTCCGAGCTCAAGAAAGCGGACTTCGGGCCGAGGTTATGTGAGCTGGAACACCATGGCACCCAATCTGCCTATCACACAGGGAACGGAGGCACCATGCGACCCAACAAGCCCGGATTCACGTTCGTCGAGATCCTCATTGCGATGGCAGTGTTCGGGATCCTCACGTCGGTCGCCGTTCCGCGCTACCGCCTCTATAAGGAGCGCGCCTTCCTGGCTTCCATGAAGTCGGAGCTGGGCTCGCTGCGTGTGGCGCAGGAAGCGTTCTGGGCCGAGAACCAGGCCTACACGACGGACACCGC
>JAEUJK010000481.1 GCA_016794735.1 Gemmatimonadota bacterium
CGTCTCTCGCACCAGAACCACCGCATTCTCGACTCCGGCTGCGGCTGCCTGGTCCGTCACCCTCGCCCTCAGCGGCTGCAGGCCGGCGGCGTACTGCTTTCCGCGGTCGCTACCCACGCTGACCATGGCAAGCGCCACGGAAGCCGCGGTGGCACAGACCACGAAGCCGCGCGCTCCCGGGGCCCTCCGCACGAGCGCACCAGGCGCCTGCGCGGCGAACCACGCGCACGCCGGGGCGAGCAAGAACAGAAAACGCGGGCCAAGATAGAACCCGTCGTGCCAGTAGAGTAAGTAAAGTACGCACACCAACGAGCCAGTTCCAAGCCAATAACGCTCTATTCCACTGGATTTCCACGAAAGGGCGGAGCCAACCACCACGAACAGGAGACTCGGCAGGGGCGTCTCGAACAGGTACGTCTGCAGCCGCAGGAAATAGAGGCTGATCAGCTCGACCCCGGTCGCTGGGGTGTGCGGGAGCCCCCAGGGCGACGCGTGGAAGCCCAGCCCATGTTCGGCGCCCCACAGCCGCTCGTAGGCAAACAGGAAAGGGTCACCGGTCGTGGCCTGGTTGTACCACAGCAACATCCCCACCGGGATGGCCACACCGCACAACATCGCAAATGCATGTGCCCATCGTTCGGCCTCGCGCACGAGGCGCCACGCGACCCACGCACCTACGGGAAGCGCAACAGCGAGCGCATCGACCGGACGTATCGTCGCACCCGCTCCCGTCGCGAGCCCCAGCACCACCGCCATCGAGAGGGATGCGTGTTCGGCATGCCGCACGGCGGCCCACCATACCAGCAGCGCCAGGCACAACGTCCCCACATGGTTCATGTGCGACGCCGCCATGAAGGCGACGAAAGGCGAGGCGGCGAACACGAGGGTGCTGCCTAACGACACGCCGGCACTCACCCCGGCCCGTCGCACGATCCCCCAGAACAGCGCCACGCTCGCGCCCCCCAGCGCCGGCCCCACCAGCCACGGCGCCCCCAGCCACACCCCCGGCACCAGCAGGAGCGGGCCGCCGGGCGGGAACTGCGCGTACCACCTGCCGTCCATGTCGAGCACATGGAGCGCGCTCTGGAATTCCGGGTGGGCCGGCGCCTCGAGGTAGAGGCGGCCCTGCGCGAAGATCCGCGCCTGGATCACCTGGGCAATCTCATCCAGGTGCAGGGGGGTGCCGTCAAAGACAAACCACGCAATACATGCGTACACCAGGAAGGCCAACGCGCCGAGGAGCGCTCCGGCACGCCCCGGGTGCTTGCGCGCGTCCTCGGCGATCCGGGTCCACCACGACGCCGACCAGGTCACCCGGCGGCCGATGATGCCGGCGATGGCCCCCGCCCCGATGACGATCGCGCCCCCGCTGAGCCAGCCACTCGCCACCGTTCCGTACCACGGCGCCTCGCGGCCGCCGGGGATCCAGTTGACGATCGGCAGGAACCCGAACACCACCAGGAACGCCGCAATGAACCAGCCGGCGTGGGCGGCGCGAGGACGGGGGGAGTCGGTCACATTGTCAGGACGTCTCCCCTCCCGCGCGTGCAACGCGGCGCCACCGCTCCACTTCCAATACGATGTTCTGCAGGTCGGACGGGCTCACCCCGGGAACGCTCGCGGCCTGGGCCAGAGTCCGGGGCCGCAACTTCGCGAGCTTCTGCCGGGCCTCGAACGAGACGGAGCGCATCTGCTCGTAGGGCACCTCCTCCTCGAGCTGGAACGCCCCCATGCGCTGGAGCTTCTGGGCGGCCGAACGCTCGCGCGTGAAGTACCCCGCGTACTTGATCTGCAGTTCGGCGCTCACCAGCGCCTCTGCGCTGAGTCCCTCACCGACCCCGGCCGCGCGAAGGACGGCACCGAGCTCCACCCCCTGCCGGCGCGCCAGCTCAACCACCTTCACCGAGTGGGGGATCGGGCTGCTGGCGAGTTCGGCGAGGAGCGGATTTGCACTCTCCGGCCGGATGCTGGTGACATCGGCCAAGCGAAGCGCCTCATCCTCCGCGGACATCCGGGTGGCGGCCATCCCTTCCTCGGCGGCGGAGAGCATTCCCAGGCCCGAGGCAAGTGGCGCCAGCCGTCGGAGGGCGTTGTCCTGCCGAACCGTCAGCCGGAACTCGGAGCGCGAGGTGAACAGGCGATACGGCTCGTCGACGCCGCGGTGAACGAGGTCGTCCACCAGCACGCCGATGTATGACGTCTCTCGGCCGAGGGAAAACGGGGGACGCCCCGTGGCCCTGAGGCCGGCGTTGATCCCTGCGACCAGCCCCTGGCCTGCGGCTTCCTCATAGCCGGTCGTCCCGTTGATCTGCCCCGCGAAGTAGAGCCCGGGAACGGCGCGCACCTGCAGCGATGGGTCGAGCTGTGTCGGCGGGAAGTAGTCGTACTCGATGGCGTAGCCCGCGCGGGTCATCCGCACGTTCTCGAGCCCCGGAATCGACCGCAACACGGCGAGCTGCACGTCGGCCGGGAGCGACGTGGACATGCCGTTCACGTAAAGCTCCGCGGTGTCGTGCCCCTCGGGTTCGAGGAAGATCTGGTGCCGCTCGGCCGTCGGGAACTTGATGATCTTGTCCTCGACGGAGGGGCAGTAGCGTGGTCCCTGGGCCCCGATCGCACCTCCGTACATCGCCGACTTCCCGATGTTTGCGGCGATGATGTCCTTTCCACCGCTTTCGAGGAATGTGATCCAGCAGTTCAGCTGGTTCGGGTGCCTACTGACGCCTTCATGTCGCCTAGGCGACGCCCAGAAGTGCGACCAGGAGTAGTCGAACTGATCGACCTCGCTGCCCTGTTCCTCGAGTTCGGAGTAGTCCACCGAGCGACCGTCGATGCGCGGCGGGGTCCCGGTCTTGAACCGGGCGACAGTCAGCCCGGCCCCTTCGAGCTGTTCGGCGAGGTGCGTGGACGAGTTCTCGCCGGCCCTGCCGCCTGCGATGCGGGTCTCGGTACCGATGTGGATCCGGCCTCGCAGGAAGGTCCCCGTGGTGATGACCACGGCCCGCGCCCCGAACCGCCGGCCCTCCAGCGTGGCGACTCCGTGTAGCTCGCCCCCGTCCAGGAGGAGACTCGCCACCGTGCCCTGGATCGTGTGGAGCCCCGGCTGCTCCTCGATGAGGCTGCGCACCGCGCGGCGATAGAGTCCGCGGTCGCACTGGGCGCGGGGGGCCCAGACGGCTGCGCCCTTGCTGCGATTGAGCATGCGGAACTGGAGCATGGCCAGGTCCGTCGCGCGTGCCATGATCCCACCCATGGCGTCGACCTCGCGGACCACCGTGCCCTTGGCCACCCCGCCGATGGCGGGATTGCAGGACATCTGGCCGATGGTCTCGAGCGCGCTCGTGATGAGCCCCACGCGGCAGCCAAGACGCGCCGCGGCCACGGC
>JAEUJK010000482.1 GCA_016794735.1 Gemmatimonadota bacterium
ATGCATCCTCGTGTCGCGGCTGCGAACAACACATCGCGCCGTGATCCCCCAGTGGAGGTACCTATGTCGTCGCATCACATGAATCGCCACGCTTCGCGTTCTCGCGTCGTTGCCGTCGCCGTGCTTGCGTTCGCCCTGGCGTGTTCAGAGACCACCGAAAACACGCCGACCTCTCCGCTCGCGGGCCTTTCGCAATCCACCGCGAAGGACAGCATGGGGGTGCCCGTTCCCGGCAACCCGAGCAACACCAGTCCTGGCATCGTGAAGGGCACCGTGCTCGGGCCGTCGGCGCCGGGG
Organism: Gemmatimonadota bacterium; assembly: GCA_016794735.1. Taxonomy (GTDB): domain Bacteria; phylum Gemmatimonadota; class Gemmatimonadetes; order Gemmatimonadales; family Gemmatimonadaceae; genus RBC101. Next base: position 298 of record JAEUJK010000482.1, read on the forward strand.
AGCGGAGGTGACACCCTCGCGACAGCGCCCAAGGTCGCGAACGTCGTGGTCACGGCGTACCCGGTGACCGGTGGCACGGCTGGAGCGCCAACGCTGGGGCCGCAGGCGGCCTCGGTCACGACCGGCGCCGACGGCAAGTTCACCCTCCCGTCGCTGAACGCCGGCTCGTATGTCGTCACCTTCACGCCGCCGGCAAGCTCCGTGTATTCCGGGGTTTGGGTGACCGGGCACATTTCGGCGGCGAGCGCGGCGTACCCGTGGTGGGTAGTCCTGCCGAAGAAGCCGTGACGCGCGAGTAAGTCGTTAGGTCGGTCGAGGAGGGGCGGCGGCACCGTCGTCCCTTGACGATCCTCGGGTCCGGGCCGAATTCTCCGGCATGGCGGGCACCAACGAGACCGGGGGGACCACCCCGAACCCAGCAGCGATTCGCGACGAACTCGCGCGGTTGGTCGCTGGTCCCCTGCGGTCCGCGCCGCAACTCGGGCGCTTCCTCACCTTCGTGGTCGAGGAAGCACTCGCGGGTCGTGGCGAGCAGCTCAAGGAATACACCGTGGGGGTGCAGGGGCTGGGACGCCCCGCGACCTTCGATCCGGCATCCGATGCCTCGGTGCGCGTCGCCGCGCGGCAACTCCGCTTCAAGCTGGCGGAGCACTACGCACGGGAAGCCGCCGCCGGTGAGGTGACGATCGACCTCCCCAAGGGTGGATACGTCCCGGCCTTCTCGACGCGCGCCGCCTCGCCGGCGCTCCTCGAAGTGCAAGTCGAGGATGCGCCATCGCCGAACGCAGCCCCTGCAGCGGCGACATCGGTCACCACGCCAACGGGCGCAACCAACCGCGGCATGCCGCGCCTGGTCGTCGCACTGGTTGGGCTGCTGGCCGTCGTTGGATTTGGGGCGTGGCGATGGCGGGCGAGCGATCGCGCGCCGGGTGCCGCCCCGGTGATTGCCGTGCTTCCCTTCGAGAATCTCACCGGGGCCTCCGATGGCGAGATCCTCAGCGATGGCCTGAGCGACGAGATCACCTCGGCCCTCGCACGCGATACGGGGACGCGCGTGATCGCGCGTACCTCGGCATGGAAGTTCCGTTCGCAGCGCATCGACGTGCGCGACGTGGGACGCCAGCTCGGCGCGACGCACATCGTGGAAGGCAGCGTGCGGCGCTCGGGGGACACCTATCGCGTGTCGGTGCAGGTCAACGCCACGGCAGATGGCCTTCGCGTCTGGGCCGAGCAGTACGAAGTGGATCGCGCGTCAGCCTTCGGGCTGTACGATCTCATCTCGCAGAACGTACATCGCGCAATCCTCGGCTTGTCACGGGAGGTCGCCGCCCTGCCCTCGCGACGCACACCCGCCGATCCCGCCATCAACGAGTGGATGCTGGAGGCGCGCTACTTCTGGAACCAGCGCACGGACAGTGGCCTGCGCCGCGCGACCGATCTCTTCACGCGCGCCACGCGGGCGGATCCGCGTTTCGCGCCCGCCTGGGCAGCGCTCGCCGGCGTGTACGCGACGATGGAGGTCAATCACGTCACGCCACCGGGCCGGTCCGCCCCGCTGGCCATCGATGCTGCCGAACGTGCCCTCGCCCTCGATTCGACCATGGGTGAAGCCTGGGCGCCCATCGGGTTGATCCGGGGATTCCATGAATGGCGATGGCTCGCGGCCGACACGGCGTTCCAGCACGCCGTCGAACTCGCCCCGAGTTACGCCACGGCCCGATCCTGGTACTCCAACGTCCTCCTCGCCCGCGGCGACGTGGACGCGGCACTGGTGCAACTCGAGGACGCGCGACGGCTCGACCCGCTCTCGCTCCCCATCGCGTATGGCATCGCCCAGGCCTACTACTATGGAAAGCGATGGGACCAGGGACTCGTGGCCGTGGACCGCGTGCTGGCGCTCAACCCCGACTTCTCATGGGGCAAGCTGCTGCGAGGCAAGCTGCTCAAGGGCGCCGGACGCGTGAGCGAAGCCCGGCAGCTGTTCGCGCAGCTCGCCGATTCCATGGAACTGGCCCTGCTCGACTCCGCGCGACGCACCCGCGAAGTGCCACGCCTCATCGCCGGCTTGCCGCGCGACGTGAAGAACTCCGGGCAGTTCTGGATCGCCACGCACTACGCGCAGATCGGGTGGCCTGACTCGGCGTTCGCCTGGCTGGAGCGCGCCTACGACGTCCGACAGTCGGACCTTTCGTCCATCCTCGTCGATCCCATGATCGATCCGGTCAAGCAAGATCCCCGGTATCGCTCCCTCGTGGGCAGGCTTTCCCTCGGTCCAGCGCCCGTCGAGGCCGCAACTAACCGTTAACTACCTTGTAACGGCGGTGGTGCACCCGTGAATTGGCCGCATGTTCACGGCCAACACCATTGGGCGCGTCGGCGCGTGGCCGACGGCCGCGCTGTCCCTTGCCCTCCTCGCCTGCGGCGGGAGCAGCGCATCACCCGGAGGTGGGACGAACCCACCCACCGAACCGCCGCCCCCCCAGAACGTCACGATCACCCTCGTCTCGAGGAACCTCGACGCCAACGCGGACGCCGGCCAGCTGTACGCGTACGTTGGCGACGCCGTGATCACGCGGGCCACGATGCCGTCGGTGCTCAACGAAAACGCACCAACCCTCCGGCTGAACCCGGGGTCATC
>JAEUJK010000489.1 GCA_016794735.1 Gemmatimonadota bacterium
CGCGCACTCTCGTAGATCGGGCTCGTGGCGACGTCTTCCACGAGGACCGCGCGCCCGGACTCGAGCGCCATCTGGATCTCGGGATAGCGCTCCAGCTCGAGTTCGAGGATCGTCTCGCTCCCTTGCTCGAACGCGGTCGCGACGACCCGCGGGCGCTCGCCGACCCGCGCAAGGATCACCGAGCAGTGCGTCAGCTCCAGCGCGCGTGCGACGCGCCGGGCCAGGAGGTGGTAGATCTCGCCCGTGGAGAGGTCTTCGCTGACCTCGTGCAGGATGTCCACGAGCTGTCGGCGATGTTCGGCCTCGCCGCGCACCCGCTCCAGCTCGCGGTTGGCCTGCTGGAGTGCCTCGGACGCCGATCGCAGGATCGTGCGCATCCGAAGCTGCGCCTGGATGCGGGCGAGCAGCTCCTTCACCCGGAACGGCTTCTTCACGAAGTCCGCGGCACCGAGACCGAGGGCACGGACCGCCGCCTCTTCGGGCGGCAGCCCGGACATGATCAAGACCGGCAGTTCACGCCAGCGGGCGTCCGACTTGATGCGCTCCAGGAGCTGGTAGCCGTCGATCCCGGGCAGGGTGACGTCCAGCAGGACGAGGTCCGGCGTGTACTCCAGCAGGACGGCCGGAACGTCGGCGCCCGACGCGGCGGTGCGCACGTCATAGCCATGCTCGCGCAGCAGCCAGGTGACCGTCTGCAACACGGCCCCATCGCCGTCCGCGACGAGGATGCGTGCGTTAGGCATGACCGAGGAGCTGCGCCAGCCCCTCCCACTCGATGTTGCCGCCGGACAGGATGCACACCGTCCCGGGGGTCGCCTTCACCGAGCCTTCAAGGATCGCCGCGACCGTAATGGCCCCGCTCGGCTCGGCAACGAGCTTGCCGCGATCGAGCAGGTGTCGCACCGCACGCACGATGGCGGCTTCTTCCACCGTCACCACCTCGTCCAGGAACGCCTGGTGATGCGCGAACGGCAGGGTGCCGATGCGCACCGCCATGAGGCCATCGGCCAGGCTGTGGGTGGACTCGAGGGTGACCGGGCTCCCGGCCGCACGCGCCCGGGAGAGCTTGGGTGCGCCCGCAGGTTCAACCCCGATGACCCGCGTGCTCGGGCTCAGCAATTTCACCGCGGCCGCCACGCCGCTCGACAGCCCACCGCCACCGACGGGGACGAGCACCTGGCGCACCTCGGGCATGTCCTGCACCACCTCGAGGCCGACCGTACCCTGCCCTTCGATGATCCAGGGGTGGTCGTACGGCGGGACCATGGTCAGCCCATTGGCGGCCATGAGTTCGAGCGCCCGGTCCATCCGGTGCTGGGTGGTCGTCCCGGCCAGTTCAATGGTGGCCCCGAGGCGCTCGGCGCCGCCCCGCTTGGCGGCCGTCACGGTGGTCGGCATGACAACCGTGGCCTTGACCCCGAACATCTTCGCGGCGAGGGCAACGGCCTGGGCGTGGTTCCCGGACGAGGGCGCGATCACCCCGCGGCCGCGCTCTTCCGGGGTGAGCCGGGAGAGGAAGTTGTAGGCGCCACGGAACTTGAAGGCCCCGCCCCGCTGGAGCATCTCCGGCTTGAGGATCACCTCACCGGCGGGGGTCGCGAGGGGGAGCAGCGGGGTGTGAACCGCCACCCCGGCGAGCCGGTTGGCGGCGGCCTCCAGGTCAGCACGCGAGATGAGGGACAGGGCGTCGGAAGTCTGCATGGCGACCGCTGTAACGAAGTGAGCCAACACAATGTGGGGCCTTGGCTTCCGGGCCACCATCCGTCAGGGCGGCCCAATCTATCACTTCGCGCCAAACACGTGCGTAGTCCTTGACGGCGACGGTTATAGATGTGACCGTGAGTGCGCGGAAACCCTTCGGCGACGCCATCCCTGGCGCCGCTTTCCCCGTTCCAAGCTTTCAGGAGGCTCACATGTCCTTCGCCGTCCGATCGAGGCAGGGCGTTCGGGCATGGCTGGCAGCGTTCGCGATGTTCGCGAGTGCTGTGGCCGTGCCGGCCCAAACTGCGACGACCGTCACCGGCCGCATCACCGCACAAGAGTCGAACGAGCCATTGAGCGACGTTCGCGTGCTGGTGGTGGGCACCACGGTCTTCGCGATCACCAACCCGGAAGGTCGCTACACGTTGCGCAACGTGCCGGCGGGCAACCAGGAAATCCGTGTCCTGCGCGTGGGCTACACGGAGCAGAAGAAGCCGGTGACGGTCACGGCCGGCCAGGCGACGACGCTCAACTTCGAGTTGGCGCGCGCGGTGATCCAGCTCCAGGAAGTCGTCACGACGGCAACGGGTGACCAGCGCCGCGTGGAGATCGGCAACTCGGTCTCGGCGATCGACGCGGTCAAGCGCGTGGAAGCCTCACCCATCAAGAACATGGGTGACCTGCTCACCACGACGGCCCCGGGCGTGCAGGTGTTGCCCGCGAACATGACGGGCGGCGGCAGCCGCGTCCGCATCCGCGGCACCGCGTCGCTCTCGCTCACCAACGACCCGATCTACATCATCGACGGCATCCGTATGACGTCGACGGGTGGCCAGGGCATCGGCGTGGGTGGCACGAGCGCGAGCCGTGTGAACGACCTGAACCCCGAGGAAATCGAGAACATCGAAGTCGTGAAGGGTCCGTCGGCGGCGACGCTGTACGGCACGGACGCCGCCAACGGCGTCATCGTGATCACGACCAAGAAGGGCCGCGCCGGCAGCGCGCAGTGGAGCGTGTACGGCGAGTCCGGCCTGATCCGTGACTACAACAACTACCCGACGATGCACGCGATCCTCGGGCATGCCCCGGCCACGCCGACCACGGCGCGCCGGTGCTACCTGCACGAGGTCGGCCTCGGGACCTGCATCAAGGACAGCACGACGTCGGTCAACGTCTTCAGCGATCCCGACCTGACGCCGATCAAGGATGGCTTCCGCGGCCAGGCCGGCCTGCAGGTCCAGGGCGGCACGGAGGCGGTGCGCTACTTCGTCGCGGGTGAGTTCGAGAACGAGATCGGGACCTTCGGCCTCCCGGAGTTCGAGCGTCGTCGCTTCGACTCGCTCAACGTGCCGATCACCGACTTCATGGAGCGGCCGAACACGCTGCGCAAGTCGTCGTTCCGCACGAACCTGAACAGCGCCGTCTCGCCGACCCTCGACATCGGCGTCACGTCGAACTTCATCAAGCTCGACCAGCGGATCCCGCAGGTCGACAACAACGTGAACTCGTTCTGGTACAACGGCACCACCGGCCCGGGCTTCAAGGGCGCCGGCCCGGGCTACAGCCCGATCGGCTCGTTAGGCCAGAACCTGTACGGATGGCGCCAGTTCACCCCGGGCGACATCTTCCAGCACAAGACCACGCAGAACACGCAGCGCTTCATCAACTCGGCCACCGCGAACTGGCGTCCGTTCAGCTGGATGCAGAACCGCGCCGACTTCGGTGTCGACCTGTCCGATCGCGCCGAGTTCCAGCTGTGCATGTTCGCGAACTGCGCCGACTTCGGCACGAACCGCCTCGGTCGCGCGATCGACCTCCGCGGCAACATCCGCAACATCACGACGAACCTCGGGTCCACGGCCACGTGGAATCCGAAGCCGTGGCTCGGCGCCAAGACGACCGCCGGCCTGCAGTACGTCTACTTCTCGTTCGAGACCTCGACGGCGCAGGGCTCCACGCTGCCGCCGGGCGCCCAGACCCCGTCCTCGGGTTCCATCCCGTCGGTGGGCTCGGGCACCACGCTCCAGAAGACCCTCGGCCTCTTCGTCGAGGAGCAGGTGGCCCTGAATGACCGGCTCTTCCTGACCGCCGCGGTCCGCACCGACCAGAACTCCGCATTCGGTACGAACTTCCAGCGCGTCTTCTACCCGAAGGGCGCCATCTCGTGGGTGATGTCGGACGAGAGCTTCT
>JAEUJK010000497.1 GCA_016794735.1 Gemmatimonadota bacterium
CCAACCCGCGCATCCTGTATGCCGCCATGTGGCGCGCCGAGCGCAAGCCGTGGACGATGATCTCCGGCAGCCGCGAAGGCGGGATCTACAAGTCGACAGACGGCGGCGACACCTGGAACAAGCTCGGCGGCGGGCTGCCGAGTGGGCTCACCGGCAAGATCGGCATCACCGTGTCCGCGGCGAACCCCGATCGCCTCTGGGCCATCATTGAGGCGGAGCCGGAGGGTGGCGTCTATCGGAGCGACGACGCCGGCAAGACGTGGACGCGCACCAACAGCGAGAACAACCTGCGCCAGCGCGCCTGGTACTACACGCGCATCGAGGCCGACCCGCAGAATGAGAACACGGTGTACGCGCTCAACACGGGGCTGTATCGCTCCGTCGACGGCGGCAAGACGTTCACCGGGATCAACGTCCCGCATGGCGACACACACGACCTCTGGATCAACCCGACCAACGCGCGCCTGATGGTCCTCGGCGATGACGGCGGTGGCGTCGTCTCGCTCACGAACGGCGCGACCTGGTCGTCCATGAACGCCCAGCCCACGGCCGAGTTCTACGACGTCGTCGTGGACAATGGCTTCCCGTATCGCGTGTACTCCGCGCAGCAGGACAACACCAGCATCAGCGTGCCGGTGTGGAGTGGGCCCAACATCCTCCACCCGATGAACGAGTGGCGGTACGCCTCGGGATGCGAGACGGGCCCGGTGGCCCTCCACCCGGATCGACCCAACGTCATCTGGGGTGGCTGTTACGGTGGTGCCATCAACCGGTGGGACCTCACCACCGACGATCGCCGCAACATGATCGCGTACCCGCAGCTCCAACTCGGGCAAGCAGCCAAGGACCTGAAGTACCGCTTCCAGTGGGTCGCGCCCATCGTCGTGTCGCGTCACGACCCGAACGTCGTCTATCACGGTGCGCAGACGGTCCTGCGCTCGCGCGACGCCGGGATGACGTGGGAGGAGATCTCACCCGACCTCACCACGAACACCAAGGCGCACCAGGACTTCGCCGGTGGTCCCATCAACCACGACGTCACCGGCGTGGAGATCTACAACACGATCTTCGCCATTTCGGAGGACCCGCAAGACGCGCGCACCCTGTGGGCGGGTTCGGATGACGGAAAGCTGCACATCACGCGCGACGGTGGCCGCAGCTGGCAGGATGTCACGCCCACCGGCATGCCGGCGCTGGGAACGGTCGAGAACATTGACCTGTCGGCGCACCAGGCCGGCCGGGCATGGGTCGCCGTGCAGAAGTACCGGCTCGACGATCCGCGTCCATACATCTTCCGCACCGATGATTACGGCCGCTCCTGGCGGCTGGTCACCGCCGGGCTTCCGGCGGCGTCCCCCGTGCGCGCGGTGCGCGAGGATCCCGTGAAGGACGGCATCGCCTACGCCGGGACCGAACACGGCCTCTTTGTCACCTTCGATGGTGGAACGTCGTGGCAGTCGCTGCAGCTCAACCTTCCGATCACCCCGGTCGCCGACCTGCGGGTGCACAAGAACGACCTCGTCGTCGCCACACAGGGACGCTCGTTGTGGATCCTGGATGACCTCACGCCGCTGCACCAGGCGGCGACGGTGTCGCGCACGGCGGCCGCGCACCTCTACAAGCCGCGTGACGCGTATCGCGTCCAGGTGGGTGGTGGTGGCGCGGGTGGCGTGGAGAATGCGCCCGACGCCTGGGCGGGTGGCGCCACGATCCAATTCCTGCTGCGCCAAGCCGCGACGTCCGAGGTGACGCTGGACATCCTCGACGCGCGCGGGCAAGTGGTGCGTGGCTTCACCTCCGATACGGCGAAGGCTCGCGAACGCCAGCTGCCCGCGTTGCCGACCAAGGTCGGCATGTTTCCCGTCAACTGGGACCTCACGTATGCCGGACCCAAGGCGGTGAAGGGG
>JAEUJK010000526.1 GCA_016794735.1 Gemmatimonadota bacterium
GTGGCGCGCGGGGACAAACGACAGCTGCACCACACGCGACGAGTCGATGGTGCTCACCTCGGCGCGGGACGCACAATGGTGGTCCCAGAATGCGGAGTCGCCGAGGGTCGCGAGGAAGAGGATCGGCACGCTGAAGCCGAGTGGGGCTTCCCGCACCACGAGCCCACGTTCGTAGCGTTCACCCCAACGGCCGGACGATACGCGCTCGCGTACATCGCGCACGCGTTCCTGCTTCGTCCGTGGTGCCGTGACCGTGCGGCGAATCTGGGTCACCTCGAACGGATACGCCTTGCGGAACGCCTCGTAGCGTTCGGCGCCTTCGCGCAGCTGGGCCAGGGCCCATGCCTCCAGCTCGCCATCGGTGGGGGTGATCCCTTCACAGGCACTCGCGGCACTCGTGCGCACCTGCGGCAGCGCGAACGGAATACGCGCGAGTCGCACCTCAACAGTGTCGCCCGCCGGAATGGCAACGTCGCGAAAGGCGAAGCCGATCTGCCGCACACGCAGCGAGCGGGCAGCGGCCGCCACGCGGAGTGCGGCCACGCCGTTCGTGTTCGTGAAGCGGCGATCGTCGCTCCCGGTCACGATCACCTCGGCGTTGTGCAGCGGGCGGTCGTCGGCCTCGGCGCGAACGACCACGATGAGGTCGCGCGTCTGGGCACGCCCGATCGCAGGCACGAGCGTGGCGACAAGCAGGGCGATGCGGCCCCAAGGCATGCCTGAACATGCGCAGCGCACCCTGCGCGCGCCACATGCGTGGTCACCAGCCCGCGGACGGCTCGATAGCTTTCCGCGACTCCTCCACCCGCGCCGGATGTACCGCCTCTCGCAGCCAGCCCCGGACCTCGCGCCGTTCATCGAGTCGTACTGGCACGTCGATGCCACGCCGGACGCGCCGTTCGCGCTCACGGTCGATGTGTTCGTGGATGGGCGTGCTGACCTGGTCTTCAACTTCGGTGTGGGGTATCAACGATCGGTGCCAGGCTGCCCTCCGCGCCTGTTGCGACACGGCAACCTGGATGCGCAGCGCCTGACGCCCATCCGTATCGAACAACGTGGTGCGGTGCAGATCGTGGGCGCGCGGTTTCGCGCCGGAGGACTGATGCCGTTCGTCGAGCATTCCCTCCATCGTTGGACGGGCGCGGTCGTCGGCCTGGTCGAAGCATTCGGTCCAACGGTGGGACCGCTCGAAGTCGCACTCCGCGACCGTGCGGGACACGCGGCCGCACAGGCCGCCGTGCTCGACGCGTGGTTCATCGAACGCCTGTCGATGTCGCCAGCCAAGCGCGCCGCATTCGACATGGTGCAGCGTGTGACGGCCAGTCGGGGGAGTGCGCGCGTGGAAGACCTCGCGCGCGACGCGGGGCTCTCCTTTCGCACCGTCGACCGCCTCTTTCGGCGGCACGTGGGGTTCGCGCCAAAGACGTGGGCGCGAATCGTGCGCTTTCAACGCGCCCTCGAACGACTCAAGGTGGATCCGGGATGCACCCTTTCCCAGGTCGCCGCCGAGTTGGGGTACTACGACCAATCACACCTCGCGCGCGAATACCGGCGTTTCTCCGGGAATGCACCGGGTCGACACGCCGGCTTCTTCCCGGAGGACGCACCGACCGACTTTGCGCCGAACGTTGTCCGGTTTGTACAAGACGCCGACCGCGGGTAGGCCGAGGTTGTGCGGCTATGCCCGCCACCACAACCCGTCGCTTCTTCTCGCGTGAGACCCGCGTCTCCGTCGACATCGCCACCACGGCTGATCGCGTCTGGCGCCTGCTGACCGACGCAACGGCAATCCCGCGCTGGAACTCCACCGTCGTCTCGATCACCGGTGAGATCAAGCCCGCAGGACGCATTGCCCTCATCTCAACACTCGATCCCAAGCGGACCTTCAAGCTGACCGTGAAGGTCTTCGAGCCCGGGCGTCGCCTGGTGTGGGGCGATGCCATGGGCAGACGCACCTACGAGATCATGCCGCGCGCAGGCGGCGGGGTGACGGTGACGATGCACGAGAAGATCGGCGGCCCGGTGTTCCCGCTCTTCGCCCACATGATCCCTTCGTTCGACGCATCCTTCGACCAGTTCGCCGCCGACCTCAAGCGGGCGGCTGAGGCCCCATGAAGATCCCTGCGATCGGCACCAAAGCCAAGCCCCGGGAGCTATCGACCCCACCGGGCACGTCCACATACACCATGCACGCCGACACGGTCGGCGGTCGCGAGATCATCGTCTGTACGGTGGGCAAGACGGTGTTGTACTACGATGCCCGGTGCCTCGCCGACCTGCACGCGATGCTCGTGTCGCACGGCGACTGGATGGAACTGGGCAGCGCGGACGAGCAGAAGCCCGCGAAGGAGGGCACCGTCGAGGCGTGGGGCCGCTCACCGAAGAACCCGA
>JAEUJK010000532.1 GCA_016794735.1 Gemmatimonadota bacterium
CCCGCCGATCCGGTGGAAGCGGCCTGGGTCGACTCGGTCACCCGGCCGGTCAACGCGCAGCTGGCAGAACCGGTCGCGGTCACCGCGGCGGTCATGCGGCGCTACGACACCGGAACGTTCGGCAACTTCCTCGCCGATGCGTTCCGCACGATGGGACAAGCCGACATCGGCTTGATGAACGGCAGTGGCGTTCGCACCGACCTCCGCGCGGGACCGGTCACGCTCAACGACATCTTCGAGGCGCAGCCGTTCGATAACTACCTGGTGCGCTATCGGGCGACCGGGCGACAGGTCATCCAGAACCTCGAGGCGTTGTTCGCCAACCCGAATCCACGGATCCACCTGAGCGGGATTCGCGTGACGGTGGACTCGACCCGTCCCGCGGGATCGCGCGTCGTCGAGGTCACCACCACGTCCGGCGCCGCGCTCGCGCCGGACGGCATGTATCGCGTGGTCCTCAACGACTTCATGTCCGAACGTGGTGAGGGGATGGACGTCAAGCATCCCGCGAACCTCGTCGAGCGGCTCGACCTCCTGAGTCGCGACGCGCTCGCCTCGTACCTCAAGCAACTCCCATCACCGGTGCGCCCCCCGGAAGACGTGCGCATCACCTACCGCTCTCGATGAACACTGTACGCGTGTACTTCAATGGTCGTGGCGTGGATGTCCCCGATGGCGCAGCCGCCATCGAGGCACTCGCCGTGTTCGATGCTGCGCTGGCCGCCGAGGTGCGCAGCGGGCAGCGCGGCCTGGTGGACAGCCGCGGACTCCCGGCCGATCCGGCGCACGCCGTCTTTGGTGGTGCGATCTACCGGGTGGTGAGTGCGCGGGCTGCGGCTGGCGGGGCGGCATGACGGCCATCACCAGGACCCTGCTCGAACGGCTCCCCAAGGCCGAATTGCATTGCCACCTCGATGGATCGGTTCGGCCCGCGACACTCCTGGAACTGGGTCGCGAGTACGGGGTGCGCATGCCACGAGACGACGCCGAAGCGATGCGCGAGTACATGATCGTGCGCGACGCCCGGTCGCTGGAGGATTACCTCACGCGGTTCGACGTGACCCTCTCGGTGATGCAACACGCCGATGCCATCGAGCGCATCGCGTATGAACTTGCCGCCGACGCGGCGCGCGAAGGGGTGATGTACCTCGAGACGAGGTTTGCCCCGTGCCTCAACGACCGCGCGGGGCTGGAATGGGGTGGGGTGCTCGAGGCGTCATTGCGCGGCCTGGCGCGGGCGGAACGCGAGCATGGCATCCTCGGGCGCGTCATCGTGTGCTCACTGCGGCACCTGTCGCCGGAGATGTCGCTCGAGCTGGCGCGGCTGGCCGTGGCGTATCGCGATCGCGGGGTCGTGGCGTTCGACCTCGCCGGTGGTGAGGCCGGGCACCCGGCGGCCCCGCACGCCGCCGCCTTTGAACATGCGCGCAGTCACGGGCTTCACTGCACGTGCCACGCCGGCGAGGGCGCGGGGGCAGCGTCGGTGGCCGAGGCGGTCCACCTGTGCCACGCCGAGCGCATTGGCCACGCCACGCGGCTCATCGAGGATGCGGCACTCACCGACGAAGTGCAGGACGAGGGAATCGCGCTCGAGATCTGCCTGACGAGCAACGTGCAGACGCATGCGACCGCGTCGTACGAGTCGCACCCGCTGCGCCGCTACATGGAGCGGGGAATGCGCGTGGTGCTCAACACCGACAACCGGTTGATGAGCGGCGTGACCCTCGTGGATGAGTACGATGTGGCGGCGCGCACCTTCGGCCTCGACTTCGAGGAACTCGCGGGGCTCGCGCTCAACGGGTTCGACGCCGCGTTCCTTCCCGATGCAGAGCGTGCGGCATTGCGGGCGACCGCCGCGGCGCGCATCGAGGCATTGCGGCGATGAACACGACGGAGGCGGTGGCGGCCATCCGGGCCCGTCTCGAGGTCCATCAGCCGGTTGCGGCCATTGTACTCGGCTCGGGGCTCGGCGGGTTGGCGCGGCGTATCGAGGGGGCGCGGCGCATTCCCTATGCGGAGATCCCGGGTTTTGCGCCATCGCATGTGGCGGGGCACGAAGGGGCGCTGATCCACGGCACGTTAGGCGGGCGCGAGGTGCTGGCGCTCGCGGGCCGCTTCCATGTGTACGAAGGCCACCCGATGGCGCAATCGGCGTTCCCGGTGCGGGTGGTCCATGCGCTGGGTGCGCCGGTGCTCGTGCTTTCGAATGCGGCGGGCGGGGTGCGGCGCACCTTCCGGCCGGGTCAGCTGATGCTCATTCGCGACCAGCTCAACCTGACGTTCATGAATCCGCTCATCGGGCCGGTAGGGGCCGGCGACGGGCGATTCCCCGACATGTCCGAGCCGTTCGATCCGGGGTTGCGTGCGCTCGCGCGCGACGTCGCGGATCGCCTGCACGTGTCGGTGGAGGATGGCGTCTACGGCGGGCTCACGGGGCCGACGTACGAAACACCTGCCGAGGTGCGCCTGTTGGAGCGCATCGGGGTGGACGCGACCGGGATGTCGACCGTGGCCGAGGTGATCGTGGCGCGCGCGATCGGGATGCGCGTCCTGGGGATCACCTGCATCACCAACCCGGCCGCCGGGCTCAGCCCGCACCCCATCCATCACGATGAAGTGATCGAGGTGACGGCCAAGGCGGCCGCCGACTTCGAGCAGCTGGTGGAAGGGGTGGTTCGCTGTTTGTAGGCCCCGCGAGGGGCGACAACCCTAGAAGCGGAAGCCCAGCGTGACCGGGATCATCTGGTACGTCGACTTCTCGGCGGTCTGGCCGGGAGCCGCGTCCGGGGTGATGCTGAACTGGTGGAAACGCGCCTCGAGGAAGAAGCCGCTCGTGGCGCCGAGGCGGATGCCAGCCCCCGCGTTGAATCCGAAGCCATTCGCGCTTTCGCTCTGCACCGTGGCCCCCGTCGTCTGCGACGCGGTGAGGCGGTAGGCCCCAAAGCCGCCCAGCAGGTACGGCGTCAGGCTGCCTTCCTTCTTGCGCCCCACGAGGACGGCGGCAGCGCCGAGGTAGGAGACGCCGTTCCGCAGGTCATCATCCGGGTCCGCGTTGACGGCACCCAGGAACTCGTCCGTGTAGTCGGAACGATGGTAGGCGAACTCGCCGCGCACCGCCCACACGTTGCGCTCGGGTTCATACTGGAGGTAGCCGGTGCCGTGGAGCCCGGTCTTCGTGTCCGAGGCAAAGTCCCCGATGGGGAGTGTGCCGCCGCCGCCGAGGCCAATGCTCACCGGCCGACGCGGTGCCTGGGCCCCCAGGTCGTCCGGCGCGATGGAGGCGGCGAGGACCACGGTGGCGAGGACGACCGGGCGAAGGCAACGCATGCAGGCTCCTGGGCGGAAGAAGAAAAGGCTCCTGAGGGTGGACACGGTGCACGACCGGCACCACGACACCTCCCGATCCTAACGACGACCGGGCCTCTCGGTAACCGGGGGGACTCCCAGCCCCAACCTGTCGGACCCGCGCCACGTCACGCCGTGACGCGGCGCACGTTCACCGTGTGGCCACGGTCGGCAGGGCGATCACGCGCCGGCGGAACTGCTGGAAACGCTCGGAGTCCATCCGCAGCCCCTTCAGGGAGGCCGCCGGCATCCGCGCGATTTCGGCCTCGGTCGCCCGGACGCGGGCTTCCTCGAGGGGGTGGGTGGAGAACCACCCCTGCATCCCCGTCGGGCGGTCCTCACGCTCCTTGAGGAGGATGCGGAACATGTCGGGGATCCCGCGCGGATCGATCCCCGCCCGGGTCACGTACTGCACGGCGACCCGATCGGCCTCGGTTTCGTCGTCGCGCGAGAACTTGGCAAAGAGGGCACCGCCGCCGAGCTGCACGGCCGTGTTTGTTATGCCGTAATCGCACACGTTGGTGAGGATGCACGCGAGGGTCAGTCCCACGTTCGCGCGCTGCGACGTCTCCATCTGCTGGACCGAATGCCGCATCGTCACGTGGCCAATCTCGTGCGCGAGCACTCCCGCGAGTTGTGCGAGGTTGGTCGTGCGCTCGATGAGCCCGCGGTTCACCCACACATAGCCCCCGGGAGCGGCGAAGGCATTCACTTCCTTGCTGTCCACCACGTGGAAGGTCCAGTCCAGGCCACGGTCGTCGGCGATGGCGGCGATGGAATCACCCAGGACATTCACGTAGGAGACCACGTCGGCGTCCCGCACGAGGCGCAACTGTCGGTTCACCTGGAGGGCAAAGTCCCCGCCCATGTCCACCTCGCGCTGCGTGGAGATGGCGCAGCCGGCGGCGAACAGGAGGGTGCCGACGAGGGCGATGCGAGCGACCGACGAGTACCTTTGTGTGTGCGTCATCCGGGGGCGTCCCAACGGCGAAACGGGGCGTGACGGGCGAACGTACGTTGTGACCACCGCACGACCCGGAGAGTTCCACGACGATGCGTCTTCTCACCGCAGCACGCGACCTGTCGCGCCGCAAGGCGCGCGAGCGGGACGCGCGTTTTGTGGCCGAGGGCGTGCGCGCCGTGGAGGAACTGCTGGCCTCCACGATCGAGATCGTCGGCGCAGTGTGCGGGCCGCAGCTGGTGGAGTCCGAGCGCGGGGCGCGATTGCGGGCCGAGATGGGGCGCCGCGGGGTCGAGGTCGCCGAGGTGACCGACCGGGAGTTCAGCGGCGCGGCATCGACCGAATCGCCCCAGGGCGTCCTGGCGATCGGACGGATTCCGGACCGGCATCTCGACACCCTGGCCGGGCGCGATCGGCTGACCCTCCTCGTCCTCGACGGGGTGCAGGATCCGGGGAACGTGGGTACCCTCATCCGGACGGCCCATGCCCTGGGCGCGGACGCGACCATCACCCTCCCCGGGACGGTTGACGTGTGGAACGCGAAGGTCGTCCGTAGTGCGATGGGATCCCTCTTTCGGCACCATGTGCAAGCCGCCTCGATCGACGAGTTGAACGCCTTCGCCGGACCCCAGGGGGTCGTGCTGTGGGCGGCGCATGCGCGCGGGACGGACCTTCGGTCGTTGCGGCGCCCGCCGCGACTCGGCCTGGTCCTCGGGAACGAAGGGGCAGGGGTGACGCCGGCGGTGGAAGCACTGGTCGCCGAACGTGTGGCCCTCGCGATGCCCGGTGACGCCGAGTCGCTGAACGTCGCGGTCGCGGGGGGCATCCTCCTGTACGGACTGCTCTCATGACGATGGACGCACTTTTCATCGCGTGGGCGTTCGTGCTCGGCGCGTGCGTCGGGTCGTTCCTGAATGTGTGCATTGGCCGATGGCCGCACGACCAATCGGTGGTGTCGCCGCGGTCGCGCTGTCCACGGTGCGAGAAGCCGATCGCCTGGTACGACAACATCCCGATCGTGAGCTGGATGGTGCTGCGGGCGAAGTGTCGTGGCTGCGGCCTCCCGATCTCCTGGCAGTATCCGCTGGTGGAGTTGTGTGTGGCCGTGGTGTGGGCGCTGGCCTTTCGTGAGTGGGGCGCGGGATTCACCGCGGTCCGCGTCGCCTTCTTCATCACGATCCTCATCGGGATCGCCATCACCGACGCCAAGCACTACCTCATTCCCGACGGCTTCACGGTGTCGGGGCTGGTCTTCGTGCTGGTGACCGCACTGGTCGCCGGGTTGCGCGGTGAACTCTCGCCGTTTGCCGGACCGTGGGACGCGGTGATCGGGGCCTGCGTTGGCGCTGGGGCCGTGTCGATCATCGGGTGGCTGGGCGAGGTCGCGCTCAAGAAGGAAGCGATGGGTTTTGGCGACGTGACGTTGATGGCCGTGGTCGGTGGTGCGGTCGGTCCGTCGCGGGCGCTGCTGGTGCTCTTTGTGGGGGCGGCACTGGGTGCGGTCAGCTTCACGCTGGTGGTGTATCCCGTGGTGCGGCTGCGACGCGCGCGGCAACCCGTGGCGGTCGAAGGACCGGCGGACGAGACAAACTCCGAAATGCCCCACGTGCCGTTTGGCGTCTTCCTGGCACCCGCGGCCGTGCTCACGTTGCTCTGGGGTGACCCGCTCATCGCCTGGTACCTCAACCGACTGGTTCCCGGAACATGACCGACGACGATGGCGCCCTGGCGCGACCCCTTACGGGGGCGTTGGCCCGGTTCACCCGCGACCTGACGGCAGAAGCGCGCGCCGCGCGGCTCGAACCCGTGCGGTGTCGCGACGAGGAAGTGGCGCGCCTCATCGACATCCTGCTGCGGCAGGGCAAGAACAACGCGGCGCTCGTTGGACCCGCTGGGGTAGGGAAGACGGCCATCGCCGAGGCCCTGGCCGAACGCCTCGCGCACGGTGACGTGCCGCTGATGTTGCGTCACGCCAAGGTCCTCGCGCTCGACCATGTCTCGTTGCTCGCGGGGGCTGCCTATCGCGGCCAGTACGAGGAACGGATTCGCGCGCTCGTCGCGGAGACATCGGCGGACCCCGACGTGCTGCTGTTCATCGACGAGCTGCACAACCTCATTGGCCAGGGGAGCTCG
>JAEUJK010000621.1 GCA_016794735.1 Gemmatimonadota bacterium
CAAGACGCTCATGGTCAGCAGCATCGCGCAGATCCTCGACGTCCACTTCAAGCGCATCCAGTTCACCCCGGACCTGATGCCCTCGGACATCACCGGCACGACGGTGCTCGACGAAACCCCGGAGGGGAAGCGCCAGTTCCGATTCGTGCAGGGGCCGATCTTCTCGAACATCGTGCTGGCGGACGAAATCAACCGGACGCCGCCGAAGACACAAGCGGCGCTCCTGCAGGCGATGCAGGAGCGCGAGGTGAGCATCGGCAACGACACCCACAAGCTGCCGGAGCCGTTCTTCGTGATCGCCACGCAGAACCCGATCGAGCAGGAAGGGACGTATCCGCTCCCCGAGGCGCAGCTGGATCGCTTCCTGTTCGACATTCGCGTGGGGTATCCCTCCGCGACGGACGAGGTGGCGATCCTGCGGGCGACGACGTCCGCGGCGAGCGCCCCCATCGCGCCAGTCATCCACGGGGCGGAGATCCGCGAGGTGCAGCGCCGCGTGCGCGAGGTGATCGCGCCCGATCCCGCCCTCGCGTACGCCGCCGCCCTGGTGCGCGCGACGCGACCCGACGGCTCGGCCTCTGCCCGCGTGCGCCAGTACGTGCGGTGGGGCGCGGGCCCCCGCGCGGGGCAGGCGCTCATCCTGGGGGCCAAGGCGCACGCCCTCCTCAACGGGCGTGACGTGGTGTCGCCGGCGGACATCCGGCGCGTGGCCCTGCCCGTGTTGCGTCACCGCGTGCTGACAAACTATGCGGCGCAGGCCGAGGCGGTCGACGTGGCGTCGATCGTGGAGACGGTGTTGCGCGAGGTGCCGGAGCCGCGCAGCGGCATCGCACCCTGATCGCGGGCGCGGACCGATGCGGGTCCCGCTCGACGCGCTGCAGTCGCTGGCCTGGCCCGCTCGCCGGTCGGCGTCGGGGACGCGGAGCGGCACCCACCCGTCGACGCTGCGGGGCCGCGCGCCCGAGCTGAGCGCGTACCGCGCCTACCGATCGGGAGATGACGTGCGCGACATGGACTGGAAGCTGCTCGCCCGCAGCGACCGGGCCTATGTGCGCTTGTCCGAGGATCGCGCCATCCACCCCACGTGGATCGTGGTCGACGCGACGGCGTCGATGGCCTTCCCGGTGGCCACCCGCGCCAAGTGGGAAGCGGCGTGCGCGCTCGCGACCGGGCTCGCCTTCCTCGCCCACAAGGCGGGCGATCCGGTGGGGCTGCGCGTGGTCGGCGGGTCGGCCCCGGGCGAGACCACGCTCGCGCCCAGCACCCGTCGCGACGTGGTGCCGGCCCTTGCCGCCTTGCTCGCCGGGGTGACCCCCGGCGGGCGCGCGTCGCTAGGCCCGGCCATGGCCGAGCGCGCCGGCGGTGGGCGCCTCGTGGTGGTGTCTGACGCACTCGAGGACGGCGATGCCTGGCGCGACGCCGCCAACCGCTGGCTGGCGGCCGGCGGTGACGTGGTGGTGGTCCAGGTGCTGTCCCGCGAGGAGTGGACGCCGGCCGACCAGGGGAGCGTCGTGGACCCGGAAGACCCTGGCGGCGAACGGGAACTCGGCGCGGAGGCGCGGGCCGGATACGCTGCGGCGTTGTCGGCGTGGGTGCGCCGCGAGTCGGACTGGTGGCGCGCACGCGGTGCGGCGTTCCACTCGCTCGTGGCGGAGGACGACGTGGTGCAGGGCATTCGCGCCATCGTCGCCGAGCCCCTGGCCGCGGCGGAGGCTCGTTAGGCCGTGTGGCCCTGGTGGTGGGCAGCCCTCGCCGCAGGGGCGCTGACAGCGGCACACCTCGTGTCGCGGCGGCGGTCGCCGCCGGCGCCCCTGCCCACGGCGCGGTTTGTCCCC
>JAEUJK010000646.1 GCA_016794735.1 Gemmatimonadota bacterium
GGCTCCGTGGGGTTCGAGGCTTCATACAACGCACCCGCGAACGTCCTTTATCGCCGGAACGCCAGGACGATCACCGCGCGCACCAACAGGTAGACCACAATGAGCGAGAGCGCCAGTCGGTGGCGCCCCGCATGTCGGGCCACGCGCTCCCAGATCGACTCCCGGTGCGCGGTGACTGGCAACCGGTCGAGGAATGCCGACACGTCCCGGGACAGCGCGGTCGCATCCGGGTAGCGCGCCTCCGGATCCGCGGCCGTCGCTCGCGCCACAATGGACCGGAGCGGCCCCGTCGCCTCTCCGGTGATCTCAGCCAGGATCCGCCCAAGGGCGAACACATCGGAGCGTCCGTCAACGTCGCGCGCGGCCCCGTGTTGTTCCGGCGCCATGAAGCCCGGGGTCCCGATCACGGCGCCCTCGCCCGTACCGCCACGAACACCCGCGATGGCGGGCGGCTCCGGCTCGGCGCCGCCCACCTTCGCCACGCCCCAGTCCAGCACGAGCACGTCCCCAAAGGTCCCCAGCATCACATTCCGCGGCGTGAGGTCCCGGTGCACCACACCGCGCGCGTGGGCAAAGGCCACCGTGTCACACACCCGGCAGAACACGCGGAGGGCATCGCCGCGGGCCATCCCCTGCGCCAGGCGATCGGCCAGGGTGTCTCCGCGCACAAGCTTCATCACATAGTAGGGGAGGCCGTCGGGCAGCGTGCCCAGGTCGTGAACGGGCACAAGCCCCGGGTGTTCGAGCATCGCCAGCACGTTCGCCTCGCGCTCGAGCCGCTCCCGGGCCCG
This sequence comes from Gemmatimonadota bacterium, assembly GCA_016794735.1. Taxonomy (GTDB): domain Bacteria; phylum Gemmatimonadota; class Gemmatimonadetes; order Gemmatimonadales; family Gemmatimonadaceae; genus RBC101. The sequence continues at coordinate 792 of JAEUJK010000646.1, forward strand.
ATCCGGCAGCGCGTCGTGCATGACCTTGAGCGCCGCTTCGCGATGGAGCACGCGATCCCGCACCTGGTACACCACACCCATCCCGCCGCGGCCCAGCTCCCCCACCAGCTCGTATCGCTCCGGCAAGGCGGGTGGTGCCGGCGCCACTGCGGCCCGCAGGTGATCCAGCGCCGCGTCGCTCAACTGCGTCATGGCGTGACCCCAAAGACTGCTTGCACCTCGGCCTGGTACTCCTCCTCGGTGCGGCACTGCGCGCGCACGCACGCCAGCACATGCCCTCGCAGGCGGCGTCGACACCAATGGAGGTAGTTCGTCACCTGGGTGACGGGGATCCCGAAACGGCTCGCCAGCTCGGCGTAGGTCGGTCGCGGCCCCTCGACGTCGACATCCGCGGCCCGGAAGACCGCCAACGGCTCGGCCTTGCCTGACGACGCACATTCGGCCGCCAGTGCAGCGAGCGCGGCGTCGAATACCCCGCGCAACCACTCACGCTCGAAGAACGCGTCGGCCTCGCCGTCGGATGACGGCAGCTGGAGGTCCGGGGCATCGATGTCGACATGGCTCGCCCCACCGCCACGCTTGAGGCGCGCATCGGCCTTCCACGCATTGCGCACATGGGAATCGACGCACACGCGGACCCAGCTCCGCAGCCGCGATCGGGCGGGGTCGTACTGCGTGAAGAGCCCGCGCGCGAATGCCTGGACAAAGAAGTCCTGCGTGAGGTCGCGCGCGTCGTCGGGGTCCACGCGCCACCGATGACACAGGTACGCGTGGATGGGCCGCCAGTACGCCGCCGCCAGCCCCTCGCGTCCGCGCGCCTGCAGGTCGTCGTCGCCCGCGAGCAGCTCGCGCACCAGCGACGGCCGCGTATCGGGGAATCCCTGCGGGGCCATACCAGCCAATGTAAGTGGCTCGGTCGCTATGACCCGATCGCTTCCTGGATGGCCCGCAACAGGTCGCCCGCCTGAAACGGCTTCTGCAGGAATCCCTGCGTCGCGACATCCGTGGGGACCGCCTCCGAGGAGTACCCACTGGTCAAGACGATCGGCGTCGCGATCCCGCGACTGCGGAACGCACGCGCCGTCTCGGCGCCGCTCCGCCCCGGCATCGTCATGTCGAGGAGGATCAGGTCGATGCCACCGGGCACGCCGCCCTCCACCATCGCCAGGGCCGCGTCACCGTCCGCAGCCTGGAGCACGTTCACCTCGCGCTTGCGCAGCATGCGAACCAC
>JAEUJK010000820.1 GCA_016794735.1 Gemmatimonadota bacterium
AGGTCCATGTCGAGGTGGTAGTCGAGCACCCCACCATCCCAGTAGGTGCCGCTGACGCCCGGGATGCGCACCCCATCCATGAGGAGCGGGATCGACCCCGAGGCGAGCAGCGCCGCGCGGAGGTTCTCGCGCGTCAGCGCCCGATGGCGCGTCGGCAGGTCGGTGAGGTGGGCGAACGGCGTGGCATCCCCCGCGCTGTGGAAGACACAACGCCGGAAATGCAGGGCGAGAGTGCGGCGCGCGACCAGGTTGGCGGCGGCGGCGAGCCCGAGCGAGGTGGCGAGGGCCAGGCGTCGATCACTGGCGGCCAACCCGCGCCCTTCCGCGGTAATCACATGGACCCGGAAGGTCGGATGGGACAGGATCTCCTCGACGCCGGTGGGCCCGAGGAGGTCGTCCAGCACCAGCGCGAGGATCCGCGAGACTTCGGCTGTCGATGGTTTGGGCGAGTACCCCTGGCCGTAGATGTACCCGTGGTGCCCGCGCCCGAGGGCCGCCACGGGATCGCGCTGGGCGAGGCAGGCCATGCGCCAGCTCCCGATCGACGACCCAATCAGGTGCAGCGGGCGCGTGCGCGGTCCCTGCAGGAACTCGCCAAAGACGTACCGGTCGATCCCGCCGAGGACGAGCCACTTGGCCCCACCGGACGCGCCGGGCACCACGTCCACGTCGTCGAGCTGGAGGCCGCGTGCGCGCAGGATGCGCCGCGCCGCGTCTCCGGCCTTGATGGTCAACAAGGGCTCCACCGGGGCAAATCTCGCGGGATGGTGCGCTCCACGGGAGCCGACCGGCCCCGATTACCTTGGGACCCATGTGGCCCCTGCTGTTCGGGGCGTGGCTCGTCGCGATCGCGCCGCCCGCCCGTCCGACCGTTCCCAATCCTCCGATCCAGCGTCCCCCGGATTCCCTCCGGGTGCCGATCCTCGTGTACCACAACGTGCAGCCGGCGTCCGAAGCGCGTGGCATCCGCGCGCCGGACCTGACCATGCGGCCCGAGGTGTTCGCGACGCAGATGAAGTACCTCAAGGACCGCGGCATTCCGGTGGTCTCGCTCGCGTCGCTGGTGGACGCGCTGGAAGGCAAGCGCACGCTCCCGCCGGGGGCGGTGGTGCTGACCTTCGACGACGGACGGGTCAACCAGTACGAGCGCGCATTCCCGATCCTCAAGCAGTACGGGTTCACCGCGACCTTCTTTCCGTTCACCCATGCGATGGACCGCAACCGCCGGTACTTCACCTGGGCGCAGCTCAAGGAAATGCAGGCGGCCGGGATGACCATCGGGTCGCACACCTCGCTGCACGTCCGCGTGGACCGGATGAAGGACAGCGCGCAGATGCGCGCCGAGGTGTCGGGGACGCGGCAGGTGCTGATCGAGCGGCTGGGGCCGGCGGCGGGTCAGCTTTTCGCCTACCCCTTCGGGGCGTTGGCCCCCGCGGGCGACTCGGCGGTGCGGGCGGCGGGGTACCGGGCTGGTCGGGCGTATACCGGGGGGCCCTGGAATTCCCTTGCGACCCGCTGGCGGTTGCGGTCCTTTCCGGCCACGGAAGACATGAAGCGGTTTGTCTCGATCGTGGACCCGGGGGCGGCAGCTTCGGCGCCTGTTCGCCGTCCCCCGGCCCAATGATCTTCGGAGGTTGTGCGTAGTCAGAGGTTGCCCCTTTCCATTCCGCAGTCGATGCCACGTTTCGTCCCGTCCATGTCCTGTCGATGCGGCCTCGCGGCCGCCGTGGCGGCGTGGTTCGTGGCGATCCCGGTGCATGCGCAGCGCAACGCGCCCCCGTCGGCGGAATCGTCGACGCTCGTCTCGAACCCCTCGATGACCCGCGATGCCGCGGGCAAGGTGTCGGTGAAGGCCATCCGGGCCACCCCGGCCATCACCTTCGACGGCGCCCTCGACGAGGCGATCTACCGGGACACCCCGGCGTACACAAACTTCGTACAGCAGGAGCCGCACGAGGGGCAGCCGGCCACCGAGAAGACGGAGGCGTGGATCGTCTTCGACGATGAGTACATCTACGTCGCCGCGCGCCTGTGGGAGTCGGAGCCGTCGCGCCGCGTCGCGAGCGACATGCGCCGCGACTCCAACAACCTGTACAACAACGACCACATCTCGATCGTCTTCGACACCTTCCACGACGGACGCAACGGCTTCGGCTTCGCGACCAACCGCCTGGGCGGGATGTTCGACTTCGCCACGACCAACGAACAACCCAGCTCCAACTGGAACGGGCTCTGGCAGTCGAAGGCGCAGGACTTCGATGGCGGCTGGACGCTCGAGGTGCGGATCCCGTTCCGTTCGATCCGGTTCCGGGAAGGCAGCGACACGTGGGGCGTGAACATCCGCCGCATGGTGCGGTGGAAGAACGAGTTGTCGTTCCTGAGCCAGGTGCCGCGGGCGTGGGGCCGGCGTGGGCTCAACAAGTTGTCGAATGCAGCGACGCTCACGGGAATCCAGACGCCGGGCCGCACGCTCAACCTCGACCTCAAGCCGTATACGCTCGGCTCCCTCCTCACCAACCGCGTGGCGACGCCGGCGTTCAGCAACCGGCGCGATGCCAACCTGGGGGGCGACGCCAAGTGGGGGATCACGCAGCAGCTGGTCGCCGACTTTACCTACAACACCGACTTTGCGCAGGTGGAGGACGACGAGGCGCAGGTGAACCTCACCCGCTTCTCGCTCTTCTTTCCCGAACGGCGTGAGTTCTTCCTCGAGGGCCAGGACGCCTTCGCGTTCGGCGGGGTGGGAGGCGGTGGTGGCGGCGGCGGGGGCGGCGGTGGGGGTGGTGGCGGTGGTGGTGGTGGCGGCGGTGGAGGTGGCGGCGGCGGGGGCGGCGGCGGTGGTGGGCAGGACAACCTCACGCCCATCCTCTTCTATAGTCGTCGCATCGGCCTCGGCAGTACGGGCGCCGTGCCCATCATTGGCGGCGCGCGCATGCTGGGCCGCACCGGGCCCTGGCAGGTGGGTGCGCTCAACATGGAAACAGAAGCCGTGGATGCGACGGGTATCCCGGCGACCAACTTCAGCGTGCTGCGCGTGAACCGCGACATCCTGCAGCGCAGCCGGATCGGGGTGATCGCAACGAACCGGAACCCGGGCGCGCCCGGCACCGGGAGCAGCCAGGCCATTGGCACCGACGCGCAGGTCAACCTGCGCGACGACATCTTCATCAATGCCTACCTCGCCGGGACCAACAACGGGCAGGAGGAAGGCACGAGTTATCGCACGCGGTTCGACTGGAACCACGATCG
>JAEUJK010000665.1 GCA_016794735.1 Gemmatimonadota bacterium
GGGGACCTGGCGAGCCTGATGCTCGCGTCGGTGGATCCGGTGGGACGCTGGAGTTCAGTGCTGCAGGGCGCCCATGGCCAGCGCGGCGCGTGGCGCGGCGGCTCGGCGTGGACCGCGCTCCGGAGCGGGCGCATCGAGATCGAAGGCAGTGCGTGGTACGCCGATCACGCGCCGTCGCGCCAGCGTTCGGGCACGTATGCCTCGCTCAACATCGACTCGCGCTTCACCGGCGGCGGCCTCGCGTTCCGTACACAACGGGAGAAGGCAGCCTATGGGTGGACGGCACGCCTCGGCGGCAGCGTGGGCCAGGTGGACGGCAACCAGCTGGATGGCGCGTCGCGGGCGATGGGTTTTGGCGAGGCGCGACTGCGGCTCTCGGTCCCGATGGGCACATGGACCTTCACCCCGACCGGCGCCATCTCCGAGGCGCGTGGCAGCACCCGCGGCGAGTCGTGGACGCGGCGGGTCCTCAGCGCGGGCTTCACGTTAGGCACGGCCCGGCGGTCCCTGCGCGTGGATGCGATCCGCGGTGAGGTGACCGAACCCGATGCGGGAGAGTTCGGGCGGTCCTTCGAGCAGTTCGCGGTGGGCGGCGCCCCGATGCCGTTCGTCGACTCGGCCTACCTGAGCCAGCGCATCCCGTTGCCCTCGGTGCCGGTCGGGTACGCGCAGGGCCGCACGGTCGAGGGACTCCGTGCCGCCATCCGCGTCGCGGGACTGCAACCGTGGGCCATGTGGGTCGCCGCGGGCGACACGATCACGCGCTACCAACGCACCTTTGGCATCGAGGACGAATGGCGCTGGCCAGCGATCGGCTTTGCGCGACTCCCCGCGGTGCGCATTCGCGCCGGGATCGGCTATTCGCTCGATGAACCGTATGACGAGAAGTTGCGGCCCTACGTGAGCATCACGTACCGGCCATAACAACAACGCCCACCGACCTTCGGTGGGCGTCTGGCGTCCGTTGGACACACACGTCGCGGGCCTCATCGCCCGCGACGCGCGTATCAGGGGTCCAGCAGTCCGAGCCCGCGCAGCTTCTCGATCACCAGCTCGGCCGCCTGCTCCGGCGTGGTCTCGACCGTGTTGACGCGGAGGTCCGGCTGCTCGGGCGGCTCGTACGGCGAGTCGATCCCGGTGAAGTTCCGCAGCTCGCCGCGCCGGGCCTTCTTGTACAACCCCTTCACGTCGCGCGACTCGGCGACGTCGAGCGGGGTGTCCACGTGGATCTCGACGAACTCGTTCTCGCCCAGGAGGCTGCGCGCGAGCGCGCGTTCCGAGCGGAACGGCGAGATGAACGCGGTGAGCACGATCAGCCCCGCGTCGACCATGAGCTTGGCCACTTCGGCGACGCGGCGGATGTTCTCGACGCGATCGGCCTCGGTGAAGCCGAGGTCCTTGTTGAGCCCATGGCGGACATTGTCGCCGTCCAGCAGGTAGGAATGGCGACCCAGCGCGTGGAGGCGCTTCTCGACGAGATTCGCGATCGTCGACTTCCCCGCCCCGGAGAGCCCGGTGAACCAGAGCACGACCGGGTGCTGCCCCTTGAGCTGCGCGCGTGCGCGCTTGTCGATGTCGAGGTGCTGCAGGTGGATGTTGTGCGACCGACGGAGGGCGAAGTGGATCATCCCCGCCCCGACCGTGTTGTTGGTCATGCGGTCGATGAGGATGAAGCCGCCGGTGTCCTTGTTGGCGCGATACGGATCGAACGCGATCGGTCGATCGATCGCGATATTGCACACGCCGATTTCGTTGAGCGCCAGCGCCTTGGTGGCGAGGTGCTCCATCGTATTGATGTTGACCTTGTGCTTGGCGTCGGTGACGGTGGCACTCACGGTGCGCGCCCCGATCTTGAGCAGGTACGGGCGGCCGGGCAGCAGAGGTTCATCGGCCATCCACACGACCGTGCACTCGAACTGGTCGGCCACCTCGGGCGGGGCGTCAGCCGTGGCAATGACGTCGCCGCGCGAGATGTCGACTTCATCGGCGAGCGTCATCGTCACCGACTGGCCGGCCACGGCTTCGGGCAGGTCGCCGGTGGGGGTGACGAGGCGCGTCACCGTGCTCTCGCGTCCCGACGGAAGGACACGCACGCGATCACCAGGGCGTACCACGCCGGCGGTGACCACGCCACAGTAGCCGCGGAAATCCAGGTTCGGGCGATTCACCCACTGCACCGGCAGGCGGAACGGCTCACCCTGCAGGCGATCCTCGTCCACTTCCGTGGTCTCGAGGAACTCCATCAGTGTGGGACCCTTGTACCACGGGGTGCGTGCGCTGCGCTCGACCATGTTGTCGCCACGCAGCCCCGAGAGCGGGATCGCCGTGATGTTCTCGAGCCCGATGCGTGCGGCAAACGCGCGGTAGTCGGCCTCGATCGCCCGGAACGTCGCCTCCGAGAAGTCGACGAGGTCCATCTTGTTGATGGCCAGCGCGACGTTGCGGATGCCGATCAGGCTCACGAGGTAGCTGTGCCGCCGCGTTTGGGTGAGCACACCCTTGCGCGCATCGATCAGGATCACGGCGGCATCGGCGGTCGAGGCTCCCGTGATCATGTTGCGGGTGTACTGCTCGTGCCCCGGGGTGTCGGCGACGATGAACTTGCGGCGGTCGGTGCTGAAGAACCGGTACGCCACGTCGATCGTGATCCCTTGCTCACGCTCGGCGGCGAGGCCGTCGACGAGGAGGGCGAAATCGATCTCCCCGCCCTGCGTGCCGAACTTCTTCGAGTCGGCCTCGATCGCCGCGACCTGGTCCTCGAAGAGCATCTTCGACTCGTACAACAGGCGGCCGATTACCGTGCTCTTGCCGTCGTCGACGGAGCCACAGGTAATGAACCGCAGGAGCCCCTTGCGTTCGTGCTGGTGGAGGTACGCCTCGATGTCCGTGGCGATGAGATCCGATACGTGCGCCATCAGAAGTACCCCTCCTGCTTCTTCTTCTCCATCGACGCCGCCGTGTCGTGATCGATCATGCGGCCCTGCCGTTCCGAGGTGCGCGCGAGCAGCATCTCCTGGATGATGGCCACGAGCGTATCCGCACTGGACTCGATCGCCCCCGAGAGCGGGTAACAGCCGAGGGTCCGGAAGCGGACCTTCTTCATCATCGGGACTTCGCCCGGCTTGAGGCGCATCCGCTCATCGTCGACCATGATGAGGGTCCCATCCCGGTCAACCACCGGCCGCTCGGCCGCGAAGTACAGGGGCACGATCGGGATCTGTTCCAGGTGGATGTATTGCCAGATGTCCAGCTCCGTCCAGTTGGAGAGCGGGAACACGCGCATCGACTCGCCCTTGTGCTTGCGACCATTGTAGAGCCGCCACAACTCGGGGCGCTGGAGCTTGGGATCCCATCGGTGCTGCGCGCTGCGGAACGAGAAGATGCGCTCCTTGGCCCGCGACTTTTCCTCGTCGCGACGGGCACCACCAAACGCGGCGTCGAAGCCGTGCAGGTCGAGCGCCTGCTTGAGCCCCTGCGTCTTCCACATGTCCGTGTGGATCTGCGACCCGTGGTCGAACGGGTTGATGCCGAGCTTGGCGGCCTCGGGGTTCTGGTAGACGAGGAGTTGCATTCCCATCTCGCGCGCCATGCGTTCGCGCATCTCGTACATCGCCCGGAACTTCCAGGTGGTGTCGACGTGGAGCAGCGGGAACGGGGGCACCGAGGGATAGAACGCCTTGCGGGCCAGGTGCAGCATCACCGCGCTGTCCTTCCCGACGGAATACAGCATCACGGGATTGTCGCTCTCGGCGATCACCTCCCGCATGATGTGAATGCTTTCGGCCTCCAGGCGCTGCAGGTGCGTCAGCTTCATGTACGAGGCAGCGGGTTCGGGACCGTTGAAGACGAGTCGAAATGGTCGAGCATGACGAGTCGGGGGCAATGCGCATGCCATGACACCCGATCTGGAAACGCCCGAGTATCTTGGGCAGTGCCCTCGTCGAATGGCAGGCTTCAAATGGACGAACAACGGGTCGCCGACGTCTCTTGGCAGGCCGGGGTTATCGCGGCCGTGCGCGACGCCGGATCCGTCATCATGGAAGTCTACTCGAGCGACTTCGAGGTCCGAGGAAAGGCCGATGAGTCGCCCGTCACGGTCGCTGACGAGCGGGCGGAAGCCGTCCTCTCCGCCGCGCTACAGCGCCTGGCGCCCGGGGTCCCGATCGTGGCGGAAGAAGCGGCCGCGGCGGGGCGCGTGCCCGAGGTGGGCAGCTGGTTCTGGCTCGTGGACCCCCTCGACGGGACCAAGGAGTTCATCAGCCGGAACGGCGAATTCACGGTGAACGTCGCGCTGATCCGGGACGGGCAGCCGGTGTTCGGCGTGGTGCTCGCCCCCGCGATCGGACGCCTGTACGTGGGGCACGCCGGCCGCGGGGCGTTCCTCGAGGACAACGTCGGGCGGCGGCCGATCAGCTGCCGTGCGGTCCCTCAGGACGGCCTCGTGGTGGTGGCCAGTCGCTCCCACGGGGACGCCGCGGCCCTCGACGCCTTCCTCGCGGGCCGGAAGGTCGCGCGGACCACCAACGCCGGGTCGTCCCTCAAGTTGTGCCTGGTGGCCGCCGGCGACGCCGACCTCTATCCGCGCCTTGGTCGGACCATGGAATGGGACATCGCCGCCGGCCACGCGGTCCTCGCCGCGGCCGGGGGCAGCGTGGTCACGGTGGACGGTACCCCGCTCCGCTACGGGAAGCCCGGGTTCGACAACCCGCACTTTGTGGCGGCCGGATTGGGGTCCGGCGTGGCCTGATCGGTCGTATCTTGCCGGGAGCCTTCTCCCACGGACCGATGCGACTCGCCAAGCTGACCACCGTTTCCATCGCGCTCGCCCTCATCGCGACCTCGGGTCGCGCGCAGGCGCCCGGCGCGCCCACCCCGGATTCCCTGCCGCGCCCCGCGGCTCGACCGGCAGACGTGTCATCTCCCGACGCAATCCTGACTGCGCTGTACGACGTGATCTCGGGGGGCGCGGGGGTCAAGCGCGACTGGGATCGCTTTCGCTCGCTGTTCGTTCCATACGCCCGGTTGATTCCCTCGTCGCCGCTGCCCTCGGGTGGCGCACGGGCGACGGTCTTCGGCGTGGAGGATTACATCCGGCGCGCCGGCCCGGGCCTCATGGCGGATGGGTTCTTCGAGGTCGAGGTGAACCGCACGTGGGAGCAGTACGGCAACATCGCGCATGCCTTCTCCACGTATGAGTCCCGCCGCACGGCCGACCGCAAGGAGAAGCCGTTTGCGCGCGGGATCAACTCCATCCAGCTCCTGAAGGATGGCAATCGCTGGTGGGTGGTGACGATCTACTGGGATGCGGAGCGTCCGGGGAATGAGATCCCGGCGAAGTACCTGCCGCGGCCGTAGCCCGCGATACCTTCGGTCTTTCGCGCAGAAAGGGGTGGGTTTTCCGCCTTGTATTCCCGTGATCGGGAGTCGAATTTGCGCCGTCCTTCCATCGGGAATTTCGCATGCGGATTGGGGTCCCCCGGGAAAGTGTTCCCGGTGAGAACCGGGTCGGTCTCGTCCCGGAGAGTGTCACGCGGCTCAAGAAAGCCGGTGTCGACGTGCGGGTGCAGCGCGGCGCAGGAACGCCCGCGAACTACCCGGACGAGGCGTACGCGGCGGCCGGCGCCGAGCTGGTGGACACCATGGAGGCCGCGCTCTCGGACGCGGACGTGGTGGTCAAGGTCCAGCGCCCGTCGCTGGCGGAGTGCGACCTGCTCCGCAACGGCGCCATCCTGATCTCGCTCCTTCCGGTGGCGTCATCGGCGGAGATCATCGCGCGATTGTCGTCGCGCGGGGTGACCGCCCTCGCCCTCGAGAAGGTCCCGCGGATCACGCGCGCCCAGTCGATGGACATCCTCTCGTCGCAGGCGACGATCGCGGGATACAAGGCCGTGCTGATCGGGGCGTCGCACAGCTGCAAGCTGATGCCGATGCTCACGACGGCCGCGGGCAACATCCCGCCGGCCAAGGCGTTCGTGATCGGGGCCGGTGTTGCCGGGCTGATGGCGATCGCCACGGCCCGTCGACTCGGGGCGCAAGTCTCCGGTTTCGACGTCCGCGCCGCGGCGCGCGAGCAGGTCCTTTCGTTAGGCGCCACCTTCGTCGGCCCCGAACCCTCCACCGACGCGGAAGCGGCCGGTGGGTATGCCCGGGCCCAGACCGAGGAGGAACGCGCGAAGACCATGGAAGCGCTCGCGCAGCACCTCAAGGACCAGGACCTGGTCGTCACGACCGCGCAGATCCCAGGCAAGCCGGCGCCACGACTCATCACCGCCGCGATGGTGGCCACGATGAAGCCCGGTGCGGTGATCGTGGACCTCGCCGCCGAGACCGGTGGCAACTGCGAGGGCACCGTCGCCGGCGAGGTGGTCCAACACCATGGCGTGCAAATCGTGGGCGCAGTCAACCTGCCGTCCACCATCCCGTTCCACGCCTCGGTGATGTTCTCCAAGAACGTCCTGACGCTGCTGCAGCATCTCATCAAGGACGGCGCCATCACGATCAACCTCGAGGACGAGATCACCGGACCGATGTGCCTCACGCACGCCGGCCAGTCCCGGACCTGACCCTGACGACGCCCAACTCCATCCCGCATGTCTGACGCACTCATTACGGGCATCGTGGTCTTCGTCCTCGCGACGTACCTCGGTGCAGAACTCATCGGTCGTGTGCCGCCCACGTTGCACACCCCGCTCATGTCCGGCGCCAATGCGATCTCGGGGATCACGGTGGTCGGCGCGCTGATCGTGGCCGCGGCCGGCCTCGGCTGGATCTCCACGGTGCTGGGCTTCCTGGCCGTGGTCTTCGCGATGATGAACGTCGTCGGCGGCTACGCGGTCACCGACCGCATGCTCCAGATGTTCCGCAAGGAGGAGCCCAAGTGATCCCCGCCGCCGTTGAACGCCTGATCTACCTCGTCGCAGCCGGGATCTTCATCACGGGGCTCAAGCAGCTGCAGAACCCCGCCACCGCGCGCCAGGGCAACCGGCTCTCCGCGGTCGGGATGCTGATCGCGATCGTCGTGACGGTGCTGCAGATCGAGCTGCTGTCGCCCACCGTGATGTTCGCCGGCCTCATCGTCGGGAGCGCCGTGGGCTGGTGGATGGCCCGCGCCGTGCAGATGACCTCGATGCCGCAGATGGTCGCCCTGCTCAACGGCTT
>JAEUJK010000691.1 GCA_016794735.1 Gemmatimonadota bacterium
GAGCCGGTTGATCATGTCCACCGACTCGTTGAGGTCCTTGGTGATCTCCTGCTGCATGCGGGTGGAGGCCTGCAGGTCCGCCACCGAACTGGGGATGGCGGCGTCCTTCACGACGCTGAGCGTGCGCGTGACGACCTGTCCATCGACGCTGACCTTCATGGTGTAGCGCCCGGGTGCGGCGAGGGCACCGGCGGTTTGCGGCCCCTGGATCCCCCAATGGAAGATGCCGCGCGTCTCCTTGCCCTTGAACCGGGCCTCCTCCCAGATGTGCGGGTTGTCCGGCGGGAGGGTGCGGAGCTCCGGCTGCTTCGCGCCATCGTAGCGCAGGTCCCAGGTGATGCGATTCATGCCGGCGCGCGCGCGGAAGCGGCGGGTGCGTACGATCGTGCCCGTCGAGTCCATCACCTCGAGGATGAGCGAGTCGCGCGGTGCCGCCTTGAGCTGCACGAGGAGGTCGGCGCTCCCGCTGCGTCCGAGCCGCACGGCCGGACGCGGATCGTAGACGTGCACCGCTGCATCGGCCGCGACCTGGTCCTTCTGCTCGATGGCCGTGAAGTCACGGAGCACGTACAGGCCACGCCCATACGTGGAGACCACCACCTCGTGCATGGTCTTCGACACCTCGATCCACGACACGGGGGCCGCCGGCAACCCGTCCTTGAACTGCGTCCACGTCTTGCCGTCGTCGAACGAGTAGTGGAAGGCGTGCCCGGTGCCCGCGAGCAGCATCCCCTTGCGATTGGGGTTCTCCACCACGTTCAACACGTAGTCGAGCGGATGCGTGGCCGGCAACGCATCACTCAAGCGGGTCCACGTCTTTCCGTAGTCCGCGGTCTTGTAGATGAACGGACGGCGATCGTCCATCAGGTGGTAGTCGACCGCGATGTAGGCGGTGCCAGCATCGAAGGTCGACGGATAGATCCGGCGGATGATCCCCCACTCCTTCAGCCCCGTGATGTTCTTCGTCACGTTGGTCCAGGTCTTCGCGCCGTCCCGGGAGATCCACACCAGGCCATCGTTGGTCCCGGCCCAGATCAACCCGCGCTGCGCCGGGCTCGGCGCAATCGCAAAGACGACCTCTCCATAGAACTGGCCGAGGTTGTCGCCGACGATCCCGCCCGACGACACGATGCGCGTGGGATCCTGCGTGCTGAGATCGGGGCTGGTGACGGTCCACGTCTGCCCGCGGTTGGTCGTCTTGAAGATGACCTGGCACCCGTGGTACACCGTGTTGTGATCGAACGGGTCAATCGCAATCGGGGCCGACCAGTGGCAGCGGTACTTGACGTCGTTAGGCGCCGAGTCCAGGGTGTGGATCGTCGGCGACACATGGCGGGCGCGACCGGTACGCCCGTCGTACAGGGACACCGTGGCGCCGTAGCAGGTCGCCCAGATCAGCTCCGGGTCGCTCGGGACGGGGATCGTGAACCCGGACTCACAGCCGCCTAACGACTGCTCCCACATGTTCGCCCGCTGGATCGCCCCGAACATCCCCGGCAGGGCCTGGTCCCCGCCGCGCAGGTTGTACGACGGCACGTTGGGCACCGGGGTCGGCCGGTCACTCGGCCCCCGCATCGTGCAGCAGTCCTGTCGATTGCTGTAGATCCAGTACGGCGTGCGCTCGTCGATGGCCACGTGGTACATCTGGCCGACCGGGAGGACGAACTGCGTGTAGGCCTGCCCATGGTTGCGCGTCACTCCCCAGCCACCGTCGCCGGTCACGGCCCAGTGGGCCGGGTTGCGCTGGTCGAACCAGATGTCGTGGCAGTCACCGCATCCGCCACCCTCGAACGGGAAGGTCTCGCCCCCGTCCACGGACCGAAGCAGTGACGAGTTGGCCACCAGGACCTCGAGGTCGTTCTCGGGGTTCACGTCCACGCGGATGTAGAAGCCGGCGCGACCGATCAACCGGCGGTCCCAACTCACCACCTTCCACGCCCCGCCGCCGTCGTCCGTGCGCCACAACGATCCCTGGTTCGCCGTCTGGATCAGCGCGTACATGCGCTTGGGGTTGGAGGGGGCGATCGCGACATCGATCTTGCCCACCGGCGACGTCGGCATCCCCTGCACCTGCCGCGTCCACGTCTTGCCCGTATCGGACGAGACAAACACGCCACTGCCGGGACCACCTGAGGTCATCACCCAGGTCTTCATCTCGACTTCCCACGTGCCCGCGATCACCGTCGCCGGGTTCTTGTCGTCGATGTCGATCCCGGAGCAGCCCGTGTTCGGGTTCACGAAGAGCGTCCGCGTCCACGTCGCGCCACCGTCG
>JAEUJK010000132.1 GCA_016794735.1 Gemmatimonadota bacterium
GGGAAGGAGTTCGGCTTCCACGGCGACTATCGCGAGGTCGAGGCGCCGGCCATCATGGTGAGCGACGAGTACTTCGATCCCGGCACGTTTGGCACCGCGATGCCCACCAGCCCGACGATCAACCGCACGACCTTCACCGAGCAGCACGGCGTGACGACGCTGGTCGTGTTGGTCGCCTACGAGTCGAAGGACGCACGGGACGCAGCCCTTTCCACCGGCATGACGGACGGGATGGAGACCAGCTTCGCGCGCCTCGACACGCTGGTTGCCGAGCTGCACGGGGGTGAGGCGGAAGAAACCGCTGCGTCGCGTTAGTCGATCACCGGGAGGAACACGTGCATCGCGGTGCCAACACCCGGGGTGCTCTCGACCTCGATCGTCCCACCCGCACGCGTGATGATCTGCCGGGCCACTGCGAGCCCGAGTCCCGTACCCTCGGGCTTGCTCGTGAAGAACGGCTCGAACACCCGCAGGCGGGTGTCGGCGTCCATGCCGATGCCCGAGTCCACCACGGCAATGCAGACCGCACGGCCGATCCCGGTCGACTTGCGGTCGCCGCTCGCTTGCGTCACCTCGATGCGAATCGTCCCGCGTCCACCCATCGCATCGCGCGCATTGATCAGGAGGTTGAGCAGGACGCGCTCGAGTTCCGGGCGATCGATCAGGACGCGGCTCACCTCACGCTCCTGCCGGATCTCGATGGAGCAGTCTCCGAGCGATGGGGCCGCGAGCCGGCTCACCTGTTCGAGGAATGGCCGCAGGCTCTGCACGCTGGGCCGACCCGCGACGTCGCGGCCAAAATGCATCAGCTCCTGCGCGAGGTTTGTCCCATGGGCGACCGCCGACCGGATGTCGTTCACGTACACGCGCTGGCCCGGCGTCAGGTCATCCTCCCCCAGCAACTCGGCGTTGGCGAGGACGATGTTGAGCAGGTTGCGGAAATCGTGCGCGATGCCCGCGGCCATGCGCCCCATGGCTTCCAGTCGATCGAGCACCTGCAGCTCGCGCTGGTAGACGCGCAGGTTCTGCTCGGCGCGCTGGCGAAGAAACTCCTCGAGGAGCCGGCTGATGTTGTCGGCCACGACCCCAGCGAAGAGGCGTTCCTCGTCGCTCCAGGTGCGTGGGCCGCCGACATGTTCGTGGCAGACCATGCCTGACGGCGCCCCTTCCGAGTAGATCGGGGCGTCGAGCAGGGCGCCAATGCCTAACGGCGCGAGATAGGGTTCGAGCAGGTCGGCCGCGACCGGATCCGTGGTGACATCGTCGATCGTGATCGTGCGGCCTTCGGGAGCGCGGAAGTACGAGGGAAAGTCCTCCTTGCGCAGGATCGACCCGTCAGACACCGCACCGGTTGAGCGCCTGTAGAGGAAGTACAGGCGGATGGCACGACGATCCTCGGTGGCGCACCACACACTGAAGCGTTCGATGTTGAGCGCTTCCGTCACGATGCGGGCCAGCTCGTAGAGCGTGACCTGTGGCGGATCCCCGCTCACATGGTGGATCTGTGCGAGCGCGTTCAGTGCGGCGTCGAAGTGCGTGCCGTGTGACCGGCCGGACCAGGCGGGGGTGTTCACGCGGCTGAATGTGCGCCCCGTGCGCCGCGTTGTCCAAGGCGCACCCCAGGCCCGCACGTCAGGCAAAGGAGGATTGCGCTGGGCTGGTCCCCGGACGGCCGGGCGCCCGTGGAGGGGCGCCCGGCAGCGCGCGATCAGGGCCGAACGATCGGTTCCGCGCTCCCGCGACGGATATACGTGAAGTCGAGGACGACCTGGAAGGAGGTGCCGCCATTCGCGCTTCTCTCCTGTACCTGGCGGACGCGGTTGGGGCCGAGGTTGTGGAAGAGGAAGCGCCCTGGCTGCATCACCCCGTTCGCGTCAGGGCTGGAGAAGGCGAAGCGCAACACGCCGTTGATGTAGCGGCCATCGACGAAGTCCGTCTGGCCGCGCCCCGATCCCATCCAAACCTGCTTCCAGGTCCCCGTGGCGGGCTCGACGAAGTTGAGGCTGGTCCCGTTGCCTGGCGGGTTCACGGGTGATTCGCGGGCCACCCAGTTCTCCACCAATGCGCAGCCGGCAGACACGCGATCGACGCGGCTTTGCCCCACGCGGCGGTCGGTGCCGGTGAGGTAGACATCCCACTCACCGATCCAGAAGTCGAAGGCGCGCGCGGTGGTGTCACCCAGGCAGGGGAACGCGTTGAGGTTGGCACGCTCCACGACCTTCGTGAAGCGCGGGGAGCTCGCGATGCGCGTGAAGGCGGAGTCGCCGGTGAGGACGGTGGGATTCGCGTAGCCCACGGCGACCGCGCGCTCGAGGTGCGTGAGGGCCGCGTTGTCATCGCCGAGGTGTGCGGACGCGATGGCGAGGCCCGCGAGGGCGACCGGTGCGCCCGTTGCTGGAGCGGCGTCCACTGCCGCCTGGAAAAACTGCCTGGCGAGCGCGGCATCGCCGATGGAAAGGGTCGCGTACCCGGCACGCACCCGCGCGCCAGGGGGCACCGCGCCCTTCTGCTGGAGTTCCTTGTAGAGGCGTGCTGCGGTGGCCCAATCGCCGTTGGTGAAGGCGGTGTCTGCCTTCGTCTGGCCGGGCAGTGCCGGGGCGACGAGGGCGAGGGCAAGGGAGAGCCTGACGAGGGGTTGTTTCATCGGTGTTGGGGTGAGGAGTGAGCGGCTGGCCGGCCCCTGCAACGATTCCCGCACGGGCCGCCCTGCGCTGTCACGCGCTTGCTACGCCGGATGAGACCCACTCCGAGATGTGGCGGCTCCGCTAACTTCGTGGTGGACGAGCAATTCCGTGACAGCCACGCCCGGCCGAGTGTGGTTGCATGACGGGCGTGATCCCGCCCCCCTTCCACGACCTTCCATGCGTCGCACCGTCCGGCTGGTCCTGCCGATCCTTGGACTCCTGATTCCGCCGGTGCTTGGGGCACAGGCCGGAGCGCGGCACCTGTTTCCCGTCGACAGCATCCCGTGGCGCGAGGGACCCCGGGGGATGGCCACCGCGGACATCGATGGCGACACGCGCGGAACGGGGCACTACTCGTTCGCGATGCGACTTCCCGACGGCGCATGGATTGCCCCGCACTTTCACCCAAACACGAAGAACGTGATTGTCCTTCGTGGGACGTTGCTGATGGGGCACGGCGACTCGGTCGACGTGGCGTCGGCCACGCCGTTGTCGACCGGCGGCGTGGCGGTGGTACCGGCGGGGACCCATCACTATGAAGGCGCCCGCGGGGAGACGATCATCCTCCTCACGGGAACGGGTCCGATGCAGACCACCTTTGTGGATGCACGCGGCCGGCCACTGCCGCGCCCCGCCGCCCAGACGGAGACCGATCGTTCCCTGTCGACGCGCGCCGTGCATCCCTGAACGCCTGGGCAACGTCGATCCCGCGAGACGGAGGGGGCGCGGCTCGTCCCCGGCTGGGATCGGCGTGTCACGCGGCTGTACGCCCTCGGGCAGGATGCGGCTCGCCCCTCCATATGGATGTGTAGAATTCGCCCGGCAGTCACGGGCGAATACAGGGACTCATGCACATCACGCGTCGCGCACGCGAAGCGGTTCATGCCGGGGTCGGCCATGGCGAGCGTGTGGTTGGCCATACCCACTCGGTGCTGCTCGGCCAGTTCCGTTGCGCACCGGATGACCCCGCATTCCGGTCGGCCGGGCGCATTCGGAACTTTGTCGTGGCATTTCCGCGCACGGCGGTGCGCATTCGTCACGATGGAGAGTCGGCGTTTGTGGCGGATCCGACGGTGGCCACGGTGTACAACCCGGGGCAGAGTTACGAGCGTCTCCCGATCTCGGCAGACGGCGATCGCAGTGACTGGATTGCGGTGAGTGAACGGGTGGCGCGCGAGATCGTGGAGGTGGTGGACCCCGCATCCGCAGAGCTGGAGCGGCCGTTCCGCATGGCGCATGCGCCAGTGACCGACACCGTGTACCTCCAGCAGCGGCGGTTGATCGACCGAGCGGCATCGAGCACCGCGCCGGACGCGCTGGAGCTCGAGGAGGTCGCCATCTCCATCGTCGCGGCGACCCTGAGCGCGGGGCAAACGAAGCCGGCGCGTCGACCAGGCTCTCGCACCAAGGCGGATCGGCTCGCCGAACGAACGCGGCGAGCCCTCATGGAGACGTTGACCGAGAACCTCACGCTCACGCAACTCGCGCAGGAGGTACATGCGTCGGTGTTCCACCTCTGCCGCGCCTTTCGCCAGCATACGGGATTCACGATCCACGAGTATCGACGGGTGGCGCGATTGCGGCGCGCGCTCGAACTCGTGCCGCGGTATCGCGGAAACCTCTCGGCGCTGGCGATCGACCTGGGCTTCTACAGCCACTCCCACTTCACGGCGGCGTTTCGCCGTGCGTTTGGCGCGATCCCATCCGAGGTCGCCGCGATGCTCCCCGAGGAGCCATTGGCGCACCCCTCGGTAGCGTAACCCTGCGTTGGCGGCGAATCCCTACACGTAGAGAAACGCGGGGTGGTCGGTCCCCGTGACGCCGCGGACCACGCGTTCGTACACGCGCGCCCCACGATCGCCATTCGTGAAGATGGCGACGCCGCTGCCCCCGACCGGGTCGACGGCGATGAAGTTCTTGAACCCCGGGTTGTCGCCCCACTGCCAGCCAACGGGACGCCCCTCGATGCGCTCGATGCCGAGGCCCAGCCCCCACTCGATGGCGGCGTTGCGGCGCACCTGCGGCGTGGTCATCTCGCGGGCGACGTCG
>JAEUJK010000721.1 GCA_016794735.1 Gemmatimonadota bacterium
ACCTCGATCTCCTGCGACCCGTCGGTCACGCGGAAGCGCAGGTCGAGCGCTTCGGCGTCCCACTTCACCGACCCCGGGGCCACCTGGCCACCAAGCCGCACGGTCTTGCCGTAGGCCTCGGGACCGAGCTGCGTCAGTTCCACGGGCGTCTTGAAGTACTCGAGGTTGTCCTCGATCCCGCCGAGCATCAGGTAGGCGAAGGCGCCGGCGACAATGACCCCGGCGATGACAAACACGGCGGTGCGGCGACCGGTCTCGCTACTCATGATCCACCTCCAAGCGCCGCACGGGCGCTGGCGACACGGGATTCCGCGGCGCGCCGTGCGCGCCGCAGGCGAACAGCGTACCCACCCACCGCGAGCCACGTCACCGTGAACGCGGCAATGATGAAGGCATTATTGAACTCAGGCACGTGAACCTCCCCCCCCGGGGGCGCCCTGGAGCGCCAACCGATCCATCAGTTCATCCGCGGTCTGCGTCATGATCGCGGAGCGGTAGCGGTGTGCCACCGCATAGGCCATCAACAGCATCAGGGCGATCGCATTGACGCGCAGCGGCCAGGTGTAGCTCGAGTCCAAGGTCATCGGACTGGACTGCATCTGATGTAACGTACGCCACCAACGCACCGACATGTAGACGATGGGCACGTTGAGCGCGCCCAGCAGCCCGACGACCGCACTCCACTGCGCCCGGCGTTCGGCGTCGTCGACGAAGGTCCGAAGGATGAGGTAGGCCACGAACATGAAGAACAGGACCGCCGTCGAGGTGAGGCGCGGCTCCCACGTCCACCAGATCCCCCAGGTGGGCTTGCCCCAGATCATGCCTAACGCCAGCGTGAGCCCCGTCAGGAGCATCCCGACCTCCGCGGCCGAGGCCGCCAGCAGGTCGTCCGCCAGGCGCCCCTTCCACAGGTAGCGCAACGACGCCAGCGCCACGAGCAGGAACGCGAGCATCGCGTTCCACGCCGCCGGCACGTGCACGTACATGATCTTCTGCAGGTGGCCCATGTCCCGGTCCGGCGGGCTCGTCAGGACACCGTACAGTTGCGCGACCACGAGCAGCACCAGGCCGACGATGCCCACGGTCGTCCATCGAACTTCCCGCGACGCGATGGGGACACCCGTCGCGCGACTCACGACGCTTTCCATCTCACACCTCGATGACGAATTCAAACACGGCCAGGGCGGCCGCGAGGAAGACCACGTCGTACACCAGCAGCATGCGGATCCAGGCCCCCGCATCGCGCATCACGTTCCCTTCCATCAGGGACGTGGACGCCTCCACCGCCCCGAGCAACACCGGGATCATCATGGGAAACAACAACAACGGCAGCAGCACCTCGCGCGAGCGACTGCGGCTCGACATCGCGGCGTAAAACGTCCCGAGCGTGACGAAGCCGATTGTCCCGAGGAGTGTAACGCCCAGCTGGGCGCCCCACCCTGCCGGAACCGATACATGAAACAACACCATCGCCACGGGAATCACGATCAATTCGACCAACCCCACAAACGCGAGGTTGGCCAACAGCTTTCCGGCGAAGATCGACCAGCGGGACCCCGGATAGAGCAGCAACGGCTCGAGCGCCCCGCCGTCCAGTTCCAGCTGGTACGAACGATTGAACGCCAGCACGCCGGAGAAGAGGATGGCGAGCCAGATCGCGCCGATCGCGGCATCACGGAGCGACTCCGTGTCCGGGCCGAGCGCGAACCCGAAGAGCATCAGCACGAGTACCCCGAGGAAGGTCACCGCGTTCAGCCCGCTCTTCGAGCGTCGCTCCGCCGTGAGATCCTTGAGTGCGACGGCGCGGACGCGTCGCCAGTCGTCGTTCCAGCTCATGAGGCCAGCTCCGCCAGCAGGTCGACGGCCGCCGGCAGTGCCGGCTCGGCCTGACCCTCGATCCGTCCCTGGAACATCACCTCGACGCGGTCGAGCAGCGCACCGGCACTCTGCCGGTCGTGCAACACGATGAGTGCGGCGCCACCTTCGGATCCGCGCACGACTTCCGCGACGACTTCATTCACGAGGGCAACGCCCTGCCGATCGAGCGAGTTGTACGGTTCATCGAGCAACAGCACGCGCGGACGCTGCATGAGCAGGCGCGCGAGGGAGAGACGCCGCTGCATCCCGGACGAAAAGGTGCGCACCCGTTCATCGGCATCACGTAGCAACCCAACGCGATCGAGCGCCGCGTCGATCCCGGCGGCGTCGCGCCCGAGCATGGTCGCCGCGAACACGAGGTTCTCGCGGGCCGTGAGGTCGTCGTAGAGGCCAGGGTGGTAGGTCATCAGGGCGATCTGCCCGCGCACCCAGTCCGCGCGCTCGCGGACGTCCTCACCCAGCACCCAAGCCTTGCCCGACGTGGGCCGAATCAGGGTGGAGAAGACCCGTAAGAGGGTGCTCTTGCCGGAGCCGTTGTGGCCTTCGAGGCCGACGACTTCACCGGGGGCCACCGAAATGTTGGCGCCGCGAAGCGCCCACCGGCGACCGTAACGCCGTGTGACACCTTCGGCCACCAAAGCGGTGGCGCCGGCGCCGTGGTTGAGGGGGAGGCGGGTCGCTGGCACGGGCAGAATCTAACCCCCACTATTCCGCCAGATCGCGGGTGGGTCCTCCGGAACATCCCGTCCGTTTTTCCCCTACGCCAGCCCCACTCCCGTGACCCTTCCCGTTTCCACGCCCGCCGGCCCGGGCGGGACCTCGTCGGGACCGACCGAAGTGAAGCTCCCCCGCTCCTTCGTCTCTCGGGCCGGGATGACCACGCCCGATCGGGATGTGAACCTGAAGGAAATGGCCGCGGCCCTCGCGGACCCCTCGGCGACCCTCTGGGTCGACATCGACAGCACCAACCGCTCGCAATTCGCGCTGCTGGAGAAGCTCTTCGGCTTCCACCCGTTGGCCATCGAGGACGTCCTCAACCCGGTGAGCCGCCCGAAGGTCGACCAGTACGACCACTACCTCTTCGTCACGCTCCGCGT
>JAEUJK010000722.1 GCA_016794735.1 Gemmatimonadota bacterium
CACCTCGTCCGGGGTGAGCCCGGCGGAGATCTCGGCGATCCCCGTGCTCACGCCAACGAACACCTCGCGCCCCTGGATGGTGAACGACCCCGCCACGGCGTGCGCGATGCGCCCGGCGATCGTTTCCGCATCGCTCATCCCTGCAATGCCCTCCAGCAGCACCGCGAACTCGTCGCCGCCAAGGCGCGCGATGGTGTCGCCGGGGCGGATGCAGGCGGCGAGCCGTGCGGCGCAGGCCACCAGCAACTCGTCACCGGCCGCGTGGCCTAACGAGTCGTTGACCTTCTTGAAGCCGTCCAGGTCCAGGAACAGCACGGCCGCGGGCTTCTGGTCGCGCGGGTAACGCGCGATGGCGTGGGCCACGCGGTTGAGGAAGAGGGACCGGTTGGCGAGGCGGGTCAGCGAATCGTGGTACGCCTGGTGGGTGAGCCGCGCCTCGAGCGAGCGTCGTTCGGAGATGTCACGCAGGGTGATCACCAGGCCGTCGATCGCGGGTTCGCTGCGGAGGTCCACCGCATCGGCCTCCGTCCAGACCCACTCATCGCCGCGCTTGAGGCGCCATTCCGTGGTGGCGGGGAGCCCTTCGGCGGCCGCCTTGAGGAACCTCCCGAGGGCGGCCGCATCGTCCGGATGGACGAAGCTGGCCAGCGGTTCTCCTTCCACGTCGCGGGTACTGCGACCGGCCAGCCCAACGACGGAAGGACTCGCATAGGTCACACGGCCGTCCGCGGTGGCAATGAGCGTGACGTCACCTCCCTGCTGCACGAGGGAGCGGAATCGCGCCTCGGAGGCGAGGACCGCGGCCAGGCGCTCGCGCACGGCGCGCATGCGGCGCAGGAGGGCAATCAGGCCGATGCCCGAAACGACCACTCCGCTGCTGAGCAGGACGGAGGCTGTGCGGCCGCTGAACAGCGCGGATGCAAGGCCGACAAGAAGACCGCCCCCAGCGATCAGCCCGGGCAAACTGACCTTTTCCTTCGCCTCCTGGGCTCCCGCTGACCGCAGCATCGCCATACGGTCGAGGACGCCCGCAAATATCGAAGGTCACGCTCGCTGGATTCGGCCTTCGTTCGGGGTATATTCAGCCGCGGATGACCCACGAAATCACGACCCCGTCCGAGCTCCCCGAAGAGGGGACCGTTGAGCTGTCGCTGCGACCCCAGCGGCTGGCGGAATTCATCGGACAGTCGAAGGTCCGCGAGAGCCTGCAGATCTACCTCGAGGCCGCCTTGGCGCGTCGGGAGGCGATGGACCACATCCTGTTCTTCGGTCCACCAGGATTGGGCAAGACCACCCTCGCCGAACTGATGGCGCGGGAGCTGGGAGTGAACATCCGCACGACGTCGGGCCCGGCGCTGGAGAAGCCGGCCGACCTCGTCAGCATGCTCACCAACATGCGCGACCGGGACATCCTGTTCATCGACGAGATCCACCGGCTCCGCGCCGTGATCGAGGAGTTCCTCTATCCCGCGATGGAGGACTACAAGATCGACATTCGCCTCTCCGAGGGACCCAAGGCGCAGACGATCACGATGCCGATCGAGCGTTTCACCCTGGTGGGTGCGACGACGCGGCAAGGGATGCTCACGCCGCCGATGCGCGCGAGATTCGGCATCGTCCAGCGCCTGAATTACTACCCGGTCGAGGACCTCGAACTCATCGTGCAACGGACCGCCGGCGTGTTGCAGGTCGAGATCGATGCCGCGGGCACACACGAGATCGCGCGTCGTTCGCGCGGCACGCCGCGTATTGCCAACCGGTTGTTGCGACGCGTGCGCGACTACGCCCAGGTGCGCGCCGACGGGCGGATCACGCTGGCCGTGGCGGACGAGGCGCTGCAGCTGCTCGACGTCGACCAGTTCGGCCTCGACGACATGGATGCGAGGATCCTGCGCGCGATCATCGAGAAGTTCGACGGGGGACCGGTCGGCGTGGGCGCACTTGCGGCCGCGGTCGCGGAGGATGCCGGGACGATCGAGGAGGTCTACGAGCCGTACCTCGTCCAGAACGGCTTCCTGCAACGCACCCCGCGGGGACGTGTCGCGACAGCGATGGCGTACCGCCACTTCGGGTACACCCCGCCGCGCGCCACCGACGAGCAGGGGCGCCTGCTGTAGTGGTGCCGAGCGGCGGCACGGAACGCCCGACGTCGGCGTACGACTTTCACCTCCCGCCGGAACTCATCGCCAGCGAACCGGCGCTGCAGCGCGACGAAAGTCGCCTGCTCGTGATCCGTCGCGATCGCGGCACGCTCGAACACCGTCGCTTTCGCGACCTCGTCGACCTCATCGCACCGGGTGACGCCCTGGTGGTGAACACGAGCCGGGTCCTCCGTGCCCGGTTGCTGGGGACGCGGGATTCCGGGGCGCCGGCGGAGGTGCTGCTGATCCGCGACCTCGGCGATGATCGCTGGGAGGCGATGGTGAACCCCGGCGGCAAGCTGCGGCCAGGGCGGCGCGTGCGCATCGTCCCCGGGTTCCAGGTGGAGATCGAGTCCGTGACGGAGCGGCGCACGCGGGTCGTGCGCCTCCATGTGGACGAAGGCACTGCGGCCGATGCCATCGCTACGCACGGCCATGTGCCCCTGCCACCCTACATCGCGCGTGCAGATGCCCCGGCCGATGTGGAGCGCTACCAGACCGTGTACGCGAGGGAGCCGGGGTCGGTGGCCGCCCCGACGGCGGGGCTGCACTTCACCCCGGAACTCCTCGCCACGCTCGCCCAGCGCGGTGTGCAACGACTCGACGTGGTGCTGCATGTAGGGCCCGGCACGTTCAAGCCCGTGGAGGTGGAAGATCCGGCAGCGCACGTGATGCACGAGGAGTGGTGTGCAATCTCCGCGGAAACGGCGGCGGGCATCGACGCGGTGCGCACGCGGGGCGGGCAGGTCTGGGCGGTCGGCTCGACCGCGGTCAGGACGCTGGAGACGATGGCCCGCGGCGAGGGCCGGGTGCGTGCCGGGCAGGCCGACACCCGTGCGTTCATTCGTGAGGGCTACCGGTGGCAGGTCGTCGATCACCTCGTCACCAACTTCCATTTGCCGAAGTCCACGCTCATCATGCTGGTGGCCGCGTTCGCCGGGTATGACCTCACCATGGAGGCCTATCACGAGGCGATTCGCGAAGGCTACCGTTTCTATTCGTATGGCGATGCGATGGTCATCCTGTAGGGCTGTGGGAGTCGTGATCGGCGCGGCATGCGTCGCCACGACCACGCGCATCTTCATGCCGTCGCCGCAGAACCCGGTCTATCGCCCGGCGCAGGCCGAGCCGGTGCTCGCGCAGTACCTCCACCTGCAGTGCCCGGCATTCAAGAAGGCGGCGCTTCCCGACACGGGGGTGGTGCACTTCTCCGTGTCGCTCGACACCATGGGCAAGGCGACGCGCGCCGAGCTGCTCGTGGGAAGTGGCGACCAGCTGGTGGACGAGGTCTTCGGGACGATTGCGGCCCAGTTGACGCTGCCGGTCGACTCCACGCGCCGGCGTGCGCGCGAGGTCCCGGTGCGGATGGCGTTCTCCTGCCAGGGCGATTCCGCGACCGTCAAGGTTCGTTAGGCACGTGACGACCGGGTTTGCGTTTACCGAGGGGGCGCGGTGCGGGGCGGCGCGCACCGGGACGTTTGTCACCCCGCACGGTCCCGTGGCGACGCCGGCCTTCATGCCCGTGGGCACGCTGGCCACGGTAAAGGCGCTGGATCCGGAGGACCTTCGCGCGGCGGGGGCGGGGATGATCCTCGCGAATGCGTATCACCTGCACCTGCGGCCGGGCGACGAACTCGTGCGCGACCTGGGCGGGTTGCATGCGTTCATGCAGTGGCCGGGACCGATCCTCACGGATTCGGGCGGCTTCCAGGTGTTCTCCCTGGAGACGCTGCGGAAGGTGACGGAGGACGGCGTCGAGTTCCGCTCGCACGTCGATGGGTCGAAGCGCTTCTTCACGCCAGAGCGGGTGATGGAGATCGAGACCAACCTCGGGGCCGACGTGATCATGCAGTTCGACCACGTGATCCCGGGGCAGTCGGATGCGGCGGTGGCGCGCGACGCGAGTGAGCGGAGCCTGCGGTGGCTGGCGCGATGCCAGCGCGCGGTGGACGAACTCGCGCGGAGGGCGGCCGAAAACGGGGGCCCCCCCCTTACTTCGAAAATCGCACCGACCGATCCAAACCCCATCATCCCCCTGTCCCCAACGACAGCAGGATCACGCGTTCGCCTCCCCCAGGCCCTCTTCCCCATCGTCCAGGGCGGCATCCACACCGTCCTCCGGCGCGAAGCCGCGCGCGCCATCCGCGGCATGGGCGATTGGGTCGGTTATGGCATCGGCGGACTCTCCGTCGGCGAGAGCAAGCCCGACATGTACGCCATGCTCGACGCCCTCGACCCCGAACTCCCGCGCGACCGCCCCCGCTACCTCATGGGCGTCGGCTTCCCCGAGGACCTCATCGAGGGGGTCCGCCGCGGCGTCGACCTCTTCGACTGCGTCGCACCCACCCGCATGGGACGCAACGGCACCGCCTTCACCTCCGAGGGCCGCCTCAACGTCAAGCGCGCCGACCTTCGCGCCGACCCCCGCCCCCTCGACCCGGCCTGCGACTGCCAGACCTGCCGCCGCTTCTCCCGCGCCTACCTGCGCCACCTCTACGTCAGCGACGAGATCCTTGGCCTACGCCTGCTCTCCCTGCACAACGTACATTTCCTCATCAACCTGATGTCCCAGGCACGCCAGCATATCGACGCCGGGACCTTCGACTCCTGGGCGAGCGACGCCCTCGCGCGCCTCGGTCCCGCTTCGCAAACCCCCTCCCCACTCCGCCCGTCATGACCGCCGTCGTCCCCTTCCCGTTGCTCCTCCAGGCGGTTGCCGCTGGGCCGAGTCCCGTGGGTCAGCTCGTCATGTTCATGGCCATCCCGGCCATCGTCTACTTCCTCATGATCCGCCCCCAGCAAAAGGAGCGGAAGAAACACGAGGAGCGACTCAAGACCCTCAAGCGGGGTGACCAGATCGTCACCTCCGGCGGCGTCGTCGGCGAGATCGTCCACATGAAGGAGACCTCCACCGACGCCGGGCCGCAGAAGACCATGGAAGACCACATCACGATTCGCTCCGGCGAGTCGCGCCTCATCGTCGAACGCGGCCGCATCGCGCGCGTGCTCGGCGAGTCCGGAACCAGCAATCCTGCCGCATGAGCCTGTTGCCCATCCACCTCCTCGGCGATCCCATCCTGCGCGAGGAGACCGTCCCGGTCACCGAGTTCACCGACGAGCTGCGCACCCTCGTCGATGACATGTTCGAGACCATGTACGCCGCGAGCGGCATCGGCCTCGCCGCGCCGCAGGTCGGGCGTCGCGAACGATTGGCCGTCGTGGACGTGGAAGGGGCGAAGTACGCCCTCATCAATCCCGAGATCACCCTCGCCGAGGGCAAGGCGAAGGCCGAGGAAGCGTGCCTGTCGTTCCCCGACGTCTACGGGACCGTCGAACGCGCCACGCGTGTCATCGTGAAGGCGCAGGACGTCGAAGGCACCCCCTACGAGGTCGACGCGACCGACCTCCTCGCGCGGTGCTTCCAGCACGAGATCGACCACCTGCACGGCAAGCTCTTCATCGACTACCTGAGTTACCTCAAGCGGCGCGCAGCGCTCGCCGAGTGGGAAGAGTTGCGCAAGCAGTACCACGGCACCGTGCGGTACCTGAAGCCCGGAGCACCAGCCGACGACGACGCGGAACCCTCCGTCTCCGAGGCGTAGCGCCGCTCCCGTGCGGATCCTGTTCTGGGGCACTCCCGAGTTTGCCACTCCGCCGCTGCGCGCGATCATCGGCGAGGGACACGATGTCGTCGGGGTCGTCACGCAGCCCGACCGACCGCAGGGCCGCAGCCGCAGCACCCTCGTCCCTTCCCCGGTGAAGGTCATCGCGCTCGAGGAGGGGATCCCGGTCTTCCAGCCCGAGCAGCCCCGCGATCCGGCCTTCCTGGAAACGGTGCGCGCGCTCGCCCCGGAGCTCTCGGTGGTCGTGGCCTACGGCCACATCATCTCCCGCGCCCTGATCGAACTCCCGACCTTCGGTACCTGGAACATCCACGCCTCGCTGCTCCCACGCTGGCGCGGTGCAGCCCCCATCCAGGCCGCCATCCTCGCCGGCGACGAGGAGTCGGGGGTGACCATCATGCGGATGGTGCCGCGACTCGACGCCGGCCCCATCCTCCTGCAGGCCCCCACCCCGTTGATGCCTGACGAGACCGGCGGGGAGCTCACGGAACGCCTCTCCGAACTCGGGGCCCTCGCCCTGATCGAGGCGCTGACCCTCGCATCGTTAGGCAGCGTGCTCGCCGAGCGGCAGCAGGATGAGGCCCTGGTGACCTACGCGCCCAAGCTCGATCGCGAGGCGGCGCGGATCCGGTGGAACACCCCCGGCATCGAGGTCGCCCGCGCGGTGCGTGCCTTCGATCCGCGCCCGGGGGCGTGGACCACCCTGCGCGGGATCGACACGCGGCTCACCGGGGTCACCGTGATCCCCGACGCCTCGGGTGAACCAGGCACCATCCTCGCCATCGAGGAACACGGTGCGCTGGTCGCGTGCGCGACGGGCGCGGTGCGCATCGGCTACCTGCAGCCCGCGGGCAAGCGGCGCATGGCAGCGCTCGACCTGGCCCAGGGCCGCCAGGTCGCCGTCGGCGACCAGCTCGCCTGAGACCGGCGCGCCTCAACGGGCGCGCCTCCCCCCACACCTGACGGCACCCCCACCGGACGCTTGACAGCCGAACCCTCTGGCGACAATATACAACCATATGGTTGTACGTGCTGACCTCACCGACTACGAGCTCGACCGCTTGTTCCATGCGCTCGCCGACACGACGCGTCGCGACATCGTCGCCCGGGTCATGGCGGGTGAGGAGGCGTCGGTCTCGATGCTGGCCGGGCGGTATTCCATGTCCTTTGCCGCCGTGCAGAAGCACGTCGCTGTCCTGGAGGAAGCCGGCCTCGTGACCAAGTACCCGCACGGCCGCGAACGCATCGTCCGCGGGAATCCCCAGCAACTCGCGCGCGCCAGCGCGCTCCTTCACCAGCTCGAGCAGCTCTGGAGCGCTCGCTTCAGCCAGCTCGACGCCGTCCTCGCAGAACCCCCTCGCCGCAAGGAATAGCCATGCCGATCACCAACATCTCCTCCGATCCCAACGCCCTCACGCTCACCGTCGTCGCGGACTATCCGGTCTCCGTGGAGCGCTTGTGGGATGCCTATGCCGACCCGCGCAAGCTCGAGCGCTTCTGGGGCCCCGAACAGTGGCCGGCCACCTTCACGCGACACGACATGTCCGTTGGCGGGCAGTCGCACTACTACATGACCGGGCCCGACGGCACGACGTCGCGTGGCTGGTTCAAGTTCCTGGCCGTGGAGCCCTACCGGAAGTTCGAGGTGGAAGACGGCTTCGCCGATGAATCCGGCAACGTGAACGCAACGATGCCCACCATGCGCATGATCTTCAACTTCGAGTCGACGGCCGGTGGCTCGCGCTTCACGAGCGTGACGTACTTCCCCTCGGTGGAAGCGATGGAGCAGCTCGTGAACATGGGCATGATGGAAGGCATGAAGTCGGCGATGGGGCAGATCGACGCGGTGCTCACCGACCTGCAGCTCTTCGCGGCGAGCATGGCCACCGAGGCCCAGCTCCTCAACGACACCCAGGTCCGCGTCAGTCGCATCGTGCGCGGGTCCGCGGACCAGGTGTGGCGCGCCCACTTCGATGCGAGCCTCATGAAGCGGTGGTGCCTCGGCCCCGATGGATGGTCGATGCCGGTGTGTGAGGTGACCACCACCGTGGGCGGACGCTACCGCTACGAGTGGGAGTCCAACGACGGATCGCAGCGCTTCGGCTTCGAAGGGGAATTGCTGGAGTTCGCCGCCCCGTATCGCGCCGTGACCACCGAGCAGATGATCGGGATGGAAGGGCCCGCCGTGCGGAACGAACTCACCCTCGTGCCGGTGCAGGGTGGGACGCTCATCAGCCTCCTCATCACCTACCCCACCAAGGAGCTGCGCGACATGATCCTTGGCACGGGGATGACCAAGGGGATGGAGACGAGTTACCTCCGCATGGAGCGCGAGCTGCTCGCCGCCTGAGGACCATTCGACCCGCGCAGGCGCCGGATCCCACCCGGGATTCGGCGCCTCGTTGCGTTCAGGGGGACCGGCCCCGAAACGCGGCGCCGGTCGCGTCTGCGGCCGATCCCCAAATCAACCCTGCCCTCGCCCTCTCACCCGCTCAGCCTATCCGTCTACCTTTCGTCCATGATCGCCTCGCCTCGGAAGCGTACCCGACAGGCCGTGACCCCCTCGCGGGTCGCGGCGGCCGAGATCATGCGGGGGCTCCGTCAGGGGCAGATGCTCGACCAGGCGTTCGAGGTTGCGGTGCGGGCACTCGACCCGCGCGATCGGCGCTGGGTGCAGGAGTTGTGCTGGGGCACCCTTCGCAACCGCGGGATGATCGACGCGTGGCTCGCCGACCGGGTGAAGGGTGGGTTGGATCGCCTCGACCCTGACGTCGTGGACCTGCTCCGGCTTGGCGCGTACCAGCTGCGGTTCATGGACTCGGTCCCTGCCTACGCGGCGATCGGCCAGACGGTGGAATTGGCGAAGGAGATGGTGGGGATGGGCGCGGCGGGGCTGGTGAACGCGGTGCTGCGACGCCTCGATCGCGACCGCGCCACGCTCGACGCCACATCAGCCGACGAGGACGCCATCGCGCAGCTGGCCACACGCTACTCCCACCCGCGGTGGCTCGTCGCGCGCTGGGTCGCGCGTTGGGGCCCCGACGCGACCGCGGCCCTGCTGGCCGCGAACAACGCCGAGGCGCCGCTTGGGGTCCGCCCGCTGGGTGATGCCGCCGGTCGCGACACGCTGCGCGCCGCGATGGCAAACGCCGGCATGCAGCTCGCAGACGCGCCGTTCGGGCTCGACGGCTGGGAAGTCCGCGGCGCATCGAACATCCCGGACCTGCCCGGCTTTGCCGAGGGCGGGTTCTACGTGCAGGACCCGGCCGCTGCGCTTGTCGCGCGGTACGCAGCGATCCCGCAGGGAGCCGTCGTGCTGGACACCTGTGCGGCCCCGGGCGGCAAGACCATCGCGCTGGCGCACACAGCGAAGGTGATCGTCGCCGCCGACCGCGCGCTGCCGCGCCTGGCGCGCGTGCGCGAGAACGTGAAGCGACTCCGGCTGCCGAACGTGTACCTCGTCGTTGCCGACGCGACCGAGGTGCCGTGTGTCGCGGCGGACGTGGTGCTCGTGGATGCACCATGCACGGGGACCGGCACCTTCCGCCGCCACCCGGATGCGCGCTGGCGGCTCAAGCCGTCCGACCTGGCCGTGACCTGCGCGGCGCAGCGTGAGATCCTCGAGGGCGCTTCGCGCTGCGTGCAACCCGGCGGATTGCTCGTCTACTCCACCTGCTCCCTGGAGTTTGAGGAGAACGAGGGGATGATCACCGCGTTCCTCGCGGCGCATCCCGAGTTCGTGCTGGAGCCCCCGCCCGACGGCGTGGTCCCCAGCG
>JAEUJK010000727.1 GCA_016794735.1 Gemmatimonadota bacterium
CGGCATGGGGGTCCCGCTGGCCGTCCCCGGCCATCGCAGCGTGCAGTTGCTGCAGCGCGTGCGGGACTTCGTGCGGCACGATCGGGCGGGTGCCTTCCGGACCTATCGCGACGTCGTCACCCTCGACGCGCGCTGAACCCCCGCGTTCAGGGCTTCTTGGGCGGGGGCAGGAGCGTGGTGTCGATCCGGAAGGAGAACAGCTGCTGGACGAGCTGCCGGACCTTCGTGTCGTTCATCTTCGCGGCGCGAAAGCGCATCTGCGGCAGCGTGCGGCGCACGGACTCGGCGAAATCCTTGTGCGTCGTCTCGAGGACGAGGAACGAGGAGGTGTCCGCGCGCCCCGTCGTGTCCACGATGTACTGGACCGCCACCGAACCCTCGATCTTCTTGGCGAGCATTGCCGGTGGGTACGGCGGTGCCGCACCGTCCTCGACCCGGGTGGCCGCGGAGTCGACTTCGAGCACCGTCATCACTTCCTCACCCTTCACCTCGGGTTCGGGTTCCGGCGGTGCGGGCTGGCCGGCGAGGGGATCCTGCTGTGCCCCTTCCGGCACCTGCAGCTGGAGCCGCTCCGTTCGCGGCTCGTCGGTCTGCAAGGTCCCGGCGCCACCGGGCGCTTCCGCGGTCGCGATGTAGGTGATGCGTTCGCCCACGACCTCCGGATTTCCCTGCGGCTTGTCGACCGGGAGCAGGAACTTCACCCACTCGAAGGACTCGGGCAGGGGGCGTTCGGCGTCGGGCGCGCCCCGCGGGGCGAAGAACAGGCCGAGGGCCACCGCGTGCACCAGGACGCTCACCGCGTATCCCTCTGCGGCTTGCAGCAGGGATGCGGGGGCGCGCTGGGAGAGGTGACGGAACAGCATTGGGGGGTGCGGCGGTGGATGGCCCGCAGCTTCGATAATGCGACCGGACCCCCGGTCAGGACAAGCGGGCGACGGATGACGCGTCCGCCACAGGGACGGGTGTCGCCTTCGCCGCGCTCAGCCGTTCCTGCTCAGGATCCGATCACGACGGCGGCGGGGCGCTTGGCTGCAGCCGCCACGCTCCGCGGAATCCGCAACATGCGCACCCCCAGCCACCCCATCACGACGATGAAGAGCAGGTGCTTGGCTACCGCCTTCCACGCAGCGCCCTCGAACTGGCTCCGCGCTTCCTCCTGCACCGCACTCCGCAGCTGGACGATGTCGAGCAGGAAGAACACCAGCACGATCGCGAACACCACCGCCACGGCAATCACCAGGAAGCCGGCAATGCGCTGCATGAGGTCGTGCCCCGACGAGGCGGCGACGAGGATCGCGAGCACGATCCCGAGCACCGGCGTGAGCAGGAACCCGGACAGGAGCCCCACCGTGGCGAAGCGCCACTCGATGTTGTCGATCCGTAGAGGCAGGACCCCGGACACAAAATCCAGCACCGGCGTCGCGATCAGCAGGAACGCGATGAGGTAAAGCGGGCCGGCCAGGGTCTCGATGATCTCGCTGCGTCGCTGGCTCATTGGGACGAGTCGTGGGGAACCGAAAGCTACTGTCAGCAAAACGACGGTGTCTGGCTGCGGTCACGGTCGCCAGAAGCAGGAAGGGCCGTGCGTTTCCGCACGGCCCCCTGGCAGGTCACGTCGAAGGGGTGACGCGGCCTACACCAGCGATCCCCGGCGGACGGCGAAGCCCACGATCAGGAGGACGCCCGTGCCAAGCAGCACCCACGTCTCAGGCTCCGGCGTGATGCCGGTCGTCAGGAACTCCTGCGTACCCGTGCCGCGGACGACGCCAGCCGCATTGACGTCCGTGACGATGGTCCACTTGGAGAAATCGAAGTTGTTCGCGCCACCCTGGGCGTACCACGTCGAAGCCTGCGCCAGCCAGTAGGCTTCCTGCGTGTTGTTTGTGGTGCTCGTGCCGCCGTTCGGGTTGCCCGGGTTGAGCAGGTTCCACATCGCCGTCTGGATGCCGCCCCACTGGGTGGTGGTGACGCCAGAGGTGTTGAACAGCGACGCGAGGTAGGCCGCCTGCTGGTACTGGGCCAGCTTCGCATTGCCGTGGCGCGTCAGGCTCAGGTTGCCGGAAGCGAGGTTGGTGAAGTTCGCCGACCAGCTGTGGCCCCAGGAGATGCTGTTGAGCACGTCCACGCAATAGAGGTCGATCTTCGGGCGGGTCGGATCCGACGTGACCGTGCCCCAGAACGGGCCGACATAGTAGCCGTACGCGGTGACGGCCGGGTTGGGCGCCGTCGGCTGGAACTTGAGGGTTCCATTGCGGGGCTGGGCCTCGGCGGTGCCGGCTGCGAGAACGAGCGTAGCGGCAAGGAGTCGGCGGAACATCATCGTCGGCTTCGTAAGGGTGACCTAAGGTTGTGCATCACCGGCCCGGCTCGGCTCAGGACGGGCACCCGGAGATTCGAGACCGGGGCCGATGTGCGCTGCATCACAGAGGCAGGCCTCGTGCCAGCGCCGTGGATCTTGGGTCGTTTCGTTACATCCGCGCGCCGAGTGAAGCCGTAACGCTTTACGAATCAACGAGATACGATCTGCGGGAGCGAAGGAAGTCCGCGAATGGGCCGGTCGAAACGACTGATGGGCACAGGCAAATATTCCGGACGCTGTTGCGCATGCTGTAGCGCGATGCCGACTGACTCATCCGTGGAAGTCATTGTGCCGCAAGATTTTGCGCGACTGCACTATCGATAAAACCTAAGAGAAAGGGTCGATCCAGTTTATGGATCGACCCTTCGCTTTCAGGACCTTTTCCTATCGAGTCGGTTCCAGCTACGCGGCTGCGTCGTATCCCCCGATGCGCAGCGCCTCGCTGATCCCTTCGTTCGCGGACTGCGCCATGCGCACCGCGGCGGTGAACATCCGCTTGGCAACCATCGCCTCGACGAGTCCCTGGTCCAGGCGGGTCTCCTCGGCCTCGGCCGGGCCCGCCTTCTTCTCAGCCCCGTGGTCGGTTCGAAGGGACGCCCGCGCGATCTTCTCGGCTGCGCGGTCCATCGCGGCACCCTGTCGCTGAATTCCGGCGAGGTGCGAGTTCAATGGATTGATCGTCATGGCGACTCTCCGGTGGCTCCAGATTGCGACCCAGGTCACAATCGAGTGAAGCGGGTATACCCTCGACTTTCAGTCTCGGCGCGAGCCCGGCGGACTTTAGTGTTCGGTCAAACTGCCCGGGCGGCGAGACTCCCACCTTCGATGAATGCCGCGATGCGCTCAGACGCATTGGCGGCATCCTCTTCACCCAGGGCGACCAGGCGCTCCAGGTAGTCCTTCTGGAACATCACCAGCGAGAGGATGTCGGGGCTTTGCGTCTTCTGGGTGCCCAGGCCGCGTGTGAGGAACCGGAAGACCGACGGGAGGCGCGGTTCGTACTCGCGTGAGAGTCGGCCGAGGTCGCGCGACGGGCGCAGCACGAGCATGTCGATGATGCGGAGCCCGTTGCGGTCGGCTTCGGGGACGCGCGCGACCACTTCATTGAGTCGCTGCAGCCGGGCGACGTCCTGGTCGATCAGGTCCAGGAAGATCGCGTTGTAGAGCACCCCGAGCACCTGCGCGGGCGGGGGGTACCCCGTGAGTTGCGGTCGATCGGCCTCTGAACGCGTGCGGTCGTATCGCGTGGCGATCGTGATGATGCGCGATGCGCCGAGGTGAATCGCGGGGGAGATGGGCGCGGCGAGGCGAATACCCCCGTCCCCAAACCACTCGTTGCCGACCTGCGTGGCGGGGAACAACAGCGGCAGGGCCGCTGAGGCCATCACGTGGTCGATGGTGATCTGCGCGCGTTCGCTACGCCGCTGCGCGCGTTCCCACAGCTCGATGTTGCGCCCCTGCACCCAGGTGACGGACTGCGACGTCGTGTAGCTGGTGGCGCTCAGGGCGACCGCCGCCAGCCGACCACGGGTGATGTTGTCCTCGATTCCCGGGATGGTGCCGTCTGGCGCGCGGGTGAGCGCGTGTTCCAGGAATTCCCGCAACGGCGCGGTGTCCACCATTCCCCGGAGTCGTTCCGGGTGTCCGCGGCCGCCACCCACCAGGCGTAGTCCGCTCCGGATGACGGTCGACGCGAGGGTCGCCATGTCCACGCGGAAGACGCGATCTGGGGTGAGCGAGAGCCACAAGGCGACGAGGTCTTCCATCGCCTCGAGGAAGGTGCCCTGGTGCGAGGCCAGGTGCACCGTGTTGAGGGCCCCGGCAGAAACGCCAACCAGGACGGGCACCCGCAGGTGGGGATACTGCTTGGCAATGCCGCGCAGCACGCCGACCTGGTACGCGCCGCGGGCGCCACCACCCCCGAGCACCATGGCGAGATCGTTGGTGATTGGGGTCGGGCGGTGGCTCATGGCGCATCAAGATATCATCGGGGTGTCGGGGCCGGGGAGCTGCCCCGCCAGGCGATCGACGGCGTCACGCAGCGCGCGAAAGTGCGGCAGGACGAACAGGGTGGGCTGCACCACGTCGACCTCGAACGACTGCTGCAACACCGTCTCGAGGACAAACGGTCGCAGGGTGCACGTCCCGCCGAGTGCATGGCGTTCCTCGGCGATCGAGGAGACGAGTCCGGATCCGTAGATGCGGGCGTTGTCGACCGAGCCGACCAACCCGAATTCCACCGTGAACCAGAAGAGCCGCTGCACCGCCTCCATGGCGTCATCGGAGGTGGCGCGGGACCCGAGGAGGCCAAATCGCTGTAGCAGCTCCGCGAAGGTCGGGTCTGCGTGCAGGGGCACGTGCCCGAACACATCGTGAAAGATGTCGGGTGACGGGATGTACTCGAGCTGGTCGGCGGGTCGCACATGCGTGGTGGACGGGAAGCGCCGATCCGCGAGGAAGGAGAAGAACTCGCGTGGATTGAGGTAGCCTGTCACCGGCACCACCTGCCAACCGGTCCGAGGGGTGAGGCGGGCGTTGAGCTCGGAGAGCATCGGGACACGGCCAGGGGTGAGGCCGATGGTCTCGATTCCGTTGAGCACTTCGTCCGCTGCGGTGTGGCCGAGCGTCGTCATGCGCGTGCGAACGAGCGTGGCCCACGTGGCGTGGTCGTCGGGGGTGTACTGGCCTGGGTGTTGAGCAGCAGCGGTCATGGGAGTGGCAGGCAAAAAGAAAGGCGGCCCGTGGAAATCCACGGGCCGCCGGGGTGATGCGTGTCGCCAGGATGCCTAACGCACGCCACCTCCCGCGTCCCGTGAGGGCGCGTAATACGAGGCGACGTAGTAGGAGGTGCCGGCGAGCGTCAGCATGATTCGATTGATACCGGGTGGGACAAGGTTCGTCAACTGCGGGTTGGTCGTGCGGGCGCGCCGGCCTCGACCGGCGCGCCATCGTGCGTCAGGTCACGGGAATCACACCGCCCGTGCCTTCCATGTGCCGCGTCGGAACAACACCACCGACACGACCGCGAGCGTGGCGTACGCGATGGCGATCGCGAGGTACACCCCGTGGGCCCCGAGCCCGGTGCGCAGCGCGAGGAACCACCCCAGGGGCACCTCCCAACACCAGAAGCATCCCAGGTTGATCCACGTGGGCGTCCAGGTGTCACCCGCCCCGTTGAACGACTGCGTGATCACCATCCCGTACGCATAGAACAGGAACCCCGAGGAGATGACGCGCAGGGCGTCGATGGCACTCGCCGCCACCGCCGCCTGCGACGTGAAGAACGCGATGATCAGCGGCGCACCAACGATGAACAGCAAGCCGAGCCCGCCCAGGAAGACCGCGTTGTACTTGCCCGCGATCCAGACCGAGGCTTCCGCGCGATCCGGCTTGCCGGCGCCCAGCGCCTGGCCCACCATGGTCGCGGCCGCGTTGGCCATGCCCCACGACGGAAGGAGCGCGAAGATCACCAGCCGGATGGCGATACCGTACCCCGCGATCACGTCCGACCCGAAGCTCGAAACGATCCGGATCAGGAGCACCCAGCTCGCGGTGCCGATGAAGATCTGGAAGGTGCCCGAGGCCGAGAGCTTCACGAGCCGCCACATCACCGACGGGTCGATGGCGAGGTGACGTCGCCCGAGGTGCAGGCGAGCCCCGGGCTGCAGCAACCGACGGAAGGCGTACAGCGCACCGACCCCGCGGCCGATCGTCGTGCCGACGGCCGCGCCGGTCACGCCCAGTTCGGGGAATGGCCCAACGCCGAAGATCAGGCACGGTCCGAGCGTCATGTTGATCGCGTTGGCGAGCCACAACGATCGCATGGCAATGGCTGCGTCGCCTGCCCCGCGAAAGATCGCGTTGACGAGGAAGAGCATCAGCACGGAGACGTTCCCGCCCAGCATCACGCGCGTGAACATCGTGCCGGTGCGCACCACCGACGCCTCGGCTCCCATGAGCTGGAGGAGTTCCGGGGCAAAGATTGCACCGGCGATGCCTAACGCTGCCGCGGTGAACAGGCCCAGCCAGATGGCCTGCATGGCCGCGCGTGACGCCCCGTCCTGGTCGCGCTCGCCAATGCGTCGCGCGACCATGGCGGTCGCGCCGATGCCGAGCCCCATGGCCAGGGTGTAGACCATGGTGATCAGCGACTCCGTGAGCACCACCGTGGCCACCGCCTCGGCGCCCAGGCGGGAGACAAAGAAGACGTCAACGACGGCAAAGACACTTTCCATCGCCATCTCGAGGACCATCGGGATGGCGAGCAGCACGATCGAACGGCCGATCGCGCCCTCGGTATAGTCGTGATCGTGGGACCCGCGAACGGCCTCGCGGATCGATGACCACAGTGACACAGCGTGGGGTGGCGACGCGGTCGTCGCCTCCGTTGGGGCGGATGACATGGGATCCAGGATATGGGGGAGATCCCGCGGGCGGGATCCGGAACGAACCGAGCGGCCTCGCTAGGAGGCGATAACGACGACCGTCATCGCGCGTGCGATGGCGCGCGGTCGGTCGAAGGGGGCTCGGAGGTAGGTGTCGTTCCGCATCGGCGTACTCCGGTGAGCAGACCCCCGGTCCAACGACTTGGTCACCAGGAGTTGTCAGGTTCGTGCGGCGTCGTCGGAACGGATGAACCCGTCAGATACTGAGGACATTCCAAGATTGGAAGGCACGGTGCCAGTCCAACGTTAAGGAACACTCCCCCCGCTTGCGGCATCGGGAATCCGGGGCCAGAGTAAATGCCGTGATTGGTCCAAAAACCGGGTGCCGGACCGATCTGTTGGTGTGATACGCGCGCGGCCGGCAGGCGCCCCAGGAGTGACCATGGTGTCCGTGTACGTCACCTGGGTCGTGGGCCGTTGCGTCACGTGCGCATCGGCCAGCGGGGCACTCGACGCGGCGCGCCGATGACCCTGTATCATCGCGTCTTCGAGTCGACGCCCGACGCGCTGCTCCTCATCAACGCGCGCGGCGTGATCGAGGTGGCCAATCCGCAGGCCGAGCACATGTTCGGCTATCCGCCGGATGGGCTGGCCGGGCAACCGGTCGAGCTGCTGATCCCTGATCGGTATGCCGAGCGGCATGTGGCGCATCGTGCCGGATACCTCGAAGCGCCACGCATGCGACCGATGGGGGCCGGCCTCGAATTGCTCGCCCGGCGGCGGAACGGCGAGGAGTTCCCGGTCGACATCCTCCTCAGCCCGATCGAGGGCGATGAGGGAGAGCTCGTCCTCTGCGTCGTTCGCGACATGACCGATCGACGGCGCGCCGAGGAGAAGTTCCGCGGCCTGCTCGAGGCAGCGCCCGACGCGTTCGTGATCGTGGACGACCAGGGGCGCATTGTCCTCGTGAATTCGCAGACCGAACGCATGTTCGGCTTTCCGCGGCGGGAACTGCTGGGACAACCGGTCGAGCTCCTGCTCCCCGAGCGGTATCGCGACCAGCACGGCCTGCACCGCCAACGATTCTTTGCCGCTGCTGCGGTGCGTCCCATGGGCGCCGGGCTCGAGTTGCATGGGCGCCGCAAGGACGGCAGCGAATTCCCCGTCGAGGTCAGCCTGAGTCCCCTCGACACCGAGGAGGGCGTGCTGGTCTCGAGTGCGATCCGTGACCTCACCGAGCGCAAGCGCACGGAACGGGAGCTCGATGCACTCCGCGAAAAGGAGTTGCTGCTGCGGGAGATCCACCACCGCGTCAAGAACAACCTGGCGGTGATCTCGAGCCTCTTCTACCTGCAGTCGACCTACACCGAGGATGAGGACACGATCCGCATCCTGCAGGAATGCCAGGATCGCGTGCGCTCGATGGCCCTCGTGCACGAGACGTTGTATCGCTCCGACAACTTCGCGGCGGTCGACTTCTCGGAGTACGCCGTCACCCTCGCCGGCCAGTTGATCACCAACTACACGCCACCGGGGAACGCCGTGCGGCTGCAAGTGAATGTTGCACCGCTGCCCCTGGGGATCGACCGGGCCGTGCCCTGTGGACTGATCCTCAACGAACTCGTGACCAACGCACTCCGGCATGGGTTTCGCGATGGCCGTGGCGGGGCGATCACGCTGACGCTGGCGCCGAACGGAGACGAAGGGTGGATGATCGCGGTGCGGGACGACGGCGCCGGGCTGGCGCGTGTGGGCGCGAACGA